>CAYWBA010000146.1:0-8048 GCA_964455955.1 uncultured Planctomycetota bacterium
CAGTATGCATCGCTTCGCAAATCTTGCATATTCCGTTGGCTTTTCCATGGTCGTTGGTTATTGTTTCATATACTAATCCGTCATACCCGTCGTTATAACCAGTGCCTTTTGCCACTGATACGGTGCCGTTGAAGGTCTTGACGCCGGCGAAAATATTGATAAATCCTGCAGTTCCGCCTCCACCTTGATAGGTAGCTTCGGGAGCATCACCGCCATCAGCTATCAAGTATCCTGCGCCCACGAACTTGCCTAAACGAAGAAGTATACAACCGGCGGACCCGCCGCCGGAACCCGGGCTTCATATTGCCCCCCACCCCTGTTGACCACTGACGTCAAGAGTGCCGTTGACAGTCGCTGTCCCGTAAACAGTCAGCATAATAGCTCCGCCGCCTATGCCGCCCTCGTGTCCCGGCACATCGCCACCCTTGCTTCCCGGCAGGCAGTTGCCATATGCCTCGCCAGCGGAACCAGGATTATTCTTTCCATCTGCTCCACACCAGACATGGCCGGCTCCGCCACCTCCTTCGCCGGAGTCACCGTTCGAACCGACTCCAGGCCCGTCTGAAGTAGCATAAGCTACAATTGTGCCGCCAGACTGGATGTCGGCTTCGTTGGCTATCAGCTCCGCCTTGTTCTTAATAGTGATTGTGCCGCCATCCTGGACTTCAATGTAGTCTGCCTGCACTGTCAGCTTGCCGTCAGTCGCATCAATTATCAGATTGCCGCCGTCTTCCACCGTTATGCTGTCGTATACCCTGTCTTCGCTGACAATCTCTTCATCTGTCAATACGAGGTCGGGAGGCTGAACGCCGACATCTTCGGGCAGGATAGTATCTCTTTCAAAGGTACTTCCGTTATGAAGGTAAAGTACCGGGAAGTAATCGCCTACGGCGAAATCCTCATCCACGAGGGTCGGAGTAAATATCAGGTACTTGAAATCACCCGCTTCTATTTCTATGTTGGCTGTAAGGTATGCTGTAAATGTTTCTGTTTCGTCTGTGAATTCGAAATACGAGCTGGTTGTCAGAGTTACATCCTGAGCGCCTGTGTTTTTGACACGAACCGAGAATGTCGCTTTTTCGCCTTTCAGCGGGTGGGTTGGAGAAATAGTGTCTGCCATATAGTTTATTCCCTGGTATTCGTAAGGGCCCTGGTCTACATAGGTGCCGTCTTCTATACGGGTATTTCCGGCAAGATCGGTTGTGACATCTTCCGGGACAAGGCTGTTTGAACCATAGTCTATGCAGGGAGAATCATTTTTGAGACGGTAGTCGTCACTGCCTGCGTTCACAAACTTCGGGTCGGTGTTTATGCAGTTGTTTGCCGTAACAGAGCCGTCGCCTGCAATGTCGCCTGTATCGTTGGCATAATCACAATAGTTGAGCACGACGTCTGCAGTGGTATATTGAACCTTGGTATATATTTCGTCTCCGCTGGCGTTTGCAGTATTGCTCCAGAGTATGCAGTTGTCGAGCACGGCGTCGGCGTTGTAGCAGTATATTCCGCCGCCGTCAGAGGTGGCCAGGTTGCCTGATATTATGCAGTTGGTGATGGTGCGGTCAGCCCAGTGGTAGTAGATTCCGCCTCCCTTGCTGGCTTCGTTATCCGCTATAAGGGCATTTCTGAGCGCAAAACTAACCGGGTTTCCATAGCCGTAGGTAACATATATGCCGCCGCCTTCATTACTGTAGTTGCCTGTTATAGCCACGTTCGTTATGGTCAGCGGGGAATTGGAAACATACATCCCACCGCCCTGGCCTGTGCCTTCCCATGTTTCATTCCCGGTTATGGTGCAGTTTGTAATTGTTCCTTCGCAGCCATGGCAATAGGTCCCGGCGCCATACCAGGCTGTATTTTCACTTATCGTGCAGTTTTCAATAGTCGGCTCGGAGCCATTGACCCATCCTATTCCGCCTGACCAGGCTGCATCGTTCTCTGATATAATGCAACCTGTAATAGTCGGCTTGGAATCCTCGTTGCAGTAAATCCCGCCGCCCCAGGTGCCGCCGTTGTCAAATACCGTGCAGCCGCTTATCACGGGGCTTGCGTCGTAGCAGTAAATTCCCGCGCCGGTTGTCCCGGAATTGTTCTGTATAATGCAGCCGGTTATTGTCGGAGATGAACCGGAGCAGTAAATCGCGCCGCCGTTGCTCGCATCCCCGTTGATGATCTTAAATCCCTGGACCGTAGAGTCGGTTGTTTCGCCGTTGTGAAAATAGAACCCGCGCCCCAATTCCTGGCAGTCTATTATAGTGCTTGCCGCACCGCAAGAGGACTGCACGGTCATGTTGGTTCCGCCGAAGTCCAGATTGCGGTTGCTGGCGCCCGTGTATGTGCCGTCTGCAACAAGAACTATCTCTCCGGTGCCTGCAGCATTTATCCCTTCCTGGATTGTCTTGAATGCCTTTCCCCATTCCGTACCGTCGCCCGATGATTCTACATCGCAGTCGACATACCAGTATGTCGGGAACGGGGCGCTCATTACCGAGGTCACCCAGAGAAGACAACAAACAGATATTACGGCAAATACCAGATACTGCACTTTCTGCATGACAGATCCTCCTACCAGGGATTGACCGATTGATTCAATCTTGAGTGTCGTTTGTTGTGGAGATTCGAGAGATTCGTTGCGCCAGAGTTCATCCGAAACATATCCCTCTCCCGCCGATATGACTATTCGCCGGCTTGCAGAACACAGGTGCTGTGACAATGAGAAGCAGCCAGCGGGTGAACATCTACATCCGCCTGTTATTACATGTCAACAAAAAATCAGGGAACGTTTAGCAACCATTAGGGTTTTTGACACTTCGGCAAAACCGGCATATTTGGGGATGACCTGACGTAGGCTGAATCTATGGCTTTGCGGGATTTGAGCAATCGCAAAGCAAGCATCCGTTATGTTAAAAATTTTTCATAAAAACAAAAAAGTTTTGACTGCACATCCGAGGAAGACAGCCTGCAGGTTATGCGATGGATGCCTCAACAAATCCTTTCTTTTTTGCGCCTATAAGCCGCGACCGGCATTGCCGGCCTGGTTCGCCTGCAACAGGCTGTATCCAACGCGAGAAATTGACGGGCTTACAAAGCACATGAACCCGGCACGCACTCGAAGAGACGGGAAGCTTGACAAGTAGTTGTTGCGGCTTTAGGATTAGACAGCGTGCTTGCTGGAATTATACTTATGAGTTGAAAGTTTAGCCGTTAATCGGAGTAGTCGCGACGACTGACGAAAAACCTATAAGAGCAAATCAGGATTTTCTGGTTAAAGGATAACTACAGTGAAGAAGATATTGCCGAAAGGTTGAGCATGGGTGTGGACGAAGCAAAAGCCCGTAAAAAGAAGTCTGAGCTCGAAATTCGGGAAATGATTCCTGACAACCTGAAAATACTTACAGGGCTCTCACGCGAAGCGCAGGAACTACTCTTTGCTATGTTACAGCAAGCGAGGTTCGTGAACAACCCTTCTTCACGTCCAATTTCAAGGCGAGATGAAGCGAATGCTATCGCGTATCATGCATTCAGAAGCGGATACCTTGAAGAATTACACGGAGGATCCGATTCGAAGATATCGAATGAAGAGATGAAAAAATTGATGATTGAGTCCTCCGCCGGAATCGAAGAATGGCTTGAGATAAGAGATGCGCTTTTACCAGAAAAAAGAGAGGTCTACAACGCCTTGTTGCAGGCTTTCAGAGAGCTTTGGACAAAAGACTGGGAGCAAGAGAAACGGGAACATGAAATGGAATCCTGAGGCACCTTCCTTTATCAGACAAGTGAACCGGTAAGCCGCGACCACATGCCCCGCTGCTTCTCCCAGTCTGGCTCGGCAGCAACGGGTTGGAGCTCCCGTATAGTGATGCCGTCCCGTCTGCCGTTGACGCGCGGCAGGAACAGGATTTCCTCCTGGATATCAGGCGCAAGGTTCAGCAGGTTCATTATCTGCGTCACGCGGGCACGGGTTACTTGGCCGAGGCGAGCAAGTTCGGCATAATTCTCCACGCCGTTCGAGCGAACAAGCTTATCGAAGTGAATCGCAAGCGCCATCAGCCGGGAGGCACGACGGATACGACCCGGCCTGACCTGTAACGGGTCGGGTTTAATGCCGACAGCCATCCGTTTCTGCCCGTAGGGGCCTGTGCGAAAGTAGAAGCGCCGCTCCAATACCGCATTGCTTTTTCCTTGCGCCGGCGGCGAATCGGCAGACCTTTTTATCCCGTTCAGGCGAAGCTGAATGCCAAGCCGCCCCTCGCCGACATTGCATTCGACACGTTCCACTATCTTGCGAAACGCATCGTGCTTCTCAGGCAGAAACGAACCCTGCCAAATCGCGCTGAAATTTTCCAAGGCACGGCTTAACGTGTCATTATCGCCGGGCCGATGCTGCGCGAGCTGTTCGATGACGAAATTCTCAATCTGCTGGGCAGGCAACGCCCCATCCGGGCAGGCGTCTTTTCCGTTTTTCATGCGGTTGATGCATACGTAGTACCGGTAGCGCCGCTTGCCCTTGGCGGTGTAGTGGTGTGTCATCGCTGCGCCGCACCGCGCGCAACGCAGAACACCGGCCAGCAGAGATGAATCTTTACGCTTGGATGCACCCTGTTTTCTCCGCCTGTTGCGCTCCAGTATTGATTGTACGCTGTCCCAGAGCTTTTCGCTGACTATTGCTTCATGCTCACCTTCGAACACTTCCTCATTATAGGGAACTTTCCCGACATACAGTACGTTGGTCAGGAGTCTGTGCAGAGTGACCTTGTTGAAATCCCTGCCGCCGCGCATCTTGCCTTTCCGCGTCACCCACGCCTTGTTTCGCCAACCGCGCCGCTTGACATCCTGCAGTGCCGGCAAAAGTCCCTGACGACGGACATAAATCTCGAATATCGTCCGCACCACTTCGGCCTCTTCCTTATTTATAAGCAGTCGACCTCCTTTGGATGCAATGTCGTATCCGAGCACCGGGTGGCCGCCGATCCATTTGCCTCTCCTGCGCGCCGCCGCTATCTTGTCGCGCGTGCGCTCGGAAATCATATCCCGCTCGAACTGCGCGAAGGATAACAAGATATTCAGAATAAGCCGTCCCATCGAAGTCGCTGTGTTGAAATGCTGCGTTACCGATACGAAGGATACGCCGTGCTCTTCCAGCCTCTCCATCATTTTGGCGAAGTCCAGCAAAGACCGGCTGAAGCGGTCCACTTTGTAAACGGTGATGCAATCAACCTCGTCAGCTTCAACATCCCTCATAAGCCGTAGGAGAGCAGGACGGTCTGTATCGCCTCCGGAATACCCACCATCGTCGTAGCGGGTTGGCAGGCATTCCCATCCTTCGCCACGCTGGCTCGCGATATAGTTCTCGCCTGCTTCGCGCTGTGCATCGAGACTATTGAAGTCCTGATCAAGCCCCTCTTCGGTAGACTTGCGCGTGTAGACTGCGCAACGGACGACCGGGACATCATTGTTCTTTTCTGCCATTGCTGTTTCCTCTCTTGCCAAGTCCGAAAAAGTGATAACCGTTCCAGTGCTTCCCCGTAACCGCCTTCGTCACTGCGCTCAATGTCCGGTAGACCTCGCCGCAGTATTCAAAACCGTCATGCAGTATCCTGACCTCGATGGTTTGCCCTTTATACTCCCGCGTGATGATTGCACCGGGCATCGGCAGACGCTTATCCCTCTGCATGCCGGGCTTTTCAGCGGATATGCTTCTCCGCCCCGGCGCAGACATCCTCAGTTCCGCCTCATCCGCAAGTTCTCTGGCCCGCGCATGCGCTTTCCCGGAAAGGCCGCCTTCCACCCGAACCTGCATTCTCCAGATAATGCGCCTACGCAGGAAGTCTTTGTGTCGGGAGTTCGTTGTCTCGCCGAAGACTTTCGCGTACCGCTGGCGAAGTTCTCTAACAGTCATGTCCGCCAGCTCAGTTATTGCCGCTGCAACATTCATACATCCTCCTTTCCGTTACGCGTCCCGCCTACATTAATAATGATTCGTACCGGCTGTTACCCCACACAGGGGTCCTCACGGGCGACGAAAAATCCAGTCAATTCCGGGAGCTTCTTGGAGTATTTTTCCGCCGGGAGTTAATGTTGTTCTCCTCTAAAAGTAAAAGGTGCTTCCCAAAAAAGCCAAGGGGACAAAAATTTTTCGTTTTCCCGTGTTCCGGTTGGAAATCTTTTGTGATGCGTACATCGGATTGCTTTCGGGGGCACTGGAAACGAATGGCATCCGGGCTCGTAACTTCAGGCCGTGCAGACAGTCATGGCAATTGATGCGTTGAGGTTACCTGCCGCTGTAGAGATAGGCATAGAATTGGCGGTCGTAATAATCAGGAAGCTGCCGACCCGCTGCAGGCTAATAGCTCAGCATTGGAACTTTCGCTGAACAGAAGAGGAGGGGCAACTTTCTTTTACCCTACCTTCTTCCCCTCTGTCTCGAATAGAATAGCCTCTACACGCTGCAGCATTTCCGCGTGATGTTCCCGAAGGTAGGCGCGTATTTTTTTCTTGGTGACCAGCCTGCGCATGTAGATGCACATTTTCAGCAGGTCAGTCACGTATTGCCTGTAAAGACTTGAATAGAAGTCATAACGGCTCTCGGCCAGTTCCAGCTTCTTGACCAACTCCTGTTTTTTCCGGCTGTTTCCCGTCCAGGGATTCTTCCTTTTTTTCTTCCTGCATAACTCCGGGGGCGTTCTCAGTATCTGGGTGCGAACGTAGGCGGCACTGAAATCTTGCGTCTTTTTCATCATGTCCATGATTTCAAGTTGCCGCGAGGGTTTTACAAACGCCAGTTCCTGGGCGCAGGTTTTAATTATCCGCCCGCTGTCGTAAGCTCTTGCGACCCGTGGATGCAGTTCTTTTAGAAACCTCTTATCAAGACGATGTTTGATGGACTTCAGGCCGAATGTTTTCGCAACAGTAGATGCATCCAGAGTTTCCAGTGACTTTTGTAGCATCCTTGTTTCCTGAACGGGCGAGACCTGACTTGTGTATCGATTGGGCGTAAAAGCGTCCTTGTCCGGCAACACGAAACAGGGAACACTCTCTATGCCCAGTTCCGGGCAGACCTTGTAGCGGAGATAGCCATCGAGGATGACATACTTGTCCCCCTCCTGATAGACACAGAGAGGATCAACCAGTCCGACAGCTTTGAGGCTGGCTACCAATTTCTTGTATGCCCTTTTGCCCATCTTTCTCTCGTTGAGCGGCTTAAGCTTATCGATAGGTATGTCCTTGCCCCTGCTGATTGCAGTCACGTCCATAATAACCTCCCGTTATTTATAGTCCTTGTTGCCCTGTTTCTTGCACAACATAGTTACCCTGCAGTTTAGGAACGTCGGCCAGCCCTTCCTTGCGAAGAAGGTCCATGAACGGCGCTTCATCGCGCAGTGTTTTTACCGACTCGATAAGAAAGAACAGCCTATTCTCCTTCTGACTCATCTCCAGTACAAATTTTTCCTTTTCCCTGGTTATGCGCCTGATATCGCGCTTAAGCTGTGCAACGGTATACTGAAATACCTTGCCGGATTTGTTGTCTCTTCTTTTAGAGTCATCTATTTGTTCTTTTCTCTTCCTCTTTTCGAGAAGGCTGCGCACGCGTCCGAGATTGGTGCTGTTAATCAGGCCGCTGTCGAATGCATCCATAAGTATGTTCTGGATGCTCCCGTCACTGCTGGCAGCTACTTTGGTTGCGAAAGTCATCGGAAAAATGCCTGATTCGACACCTTTTATCAGGCGTTCTTCCCCTTTCTCCACCAATCCGATGTAGTCAACGACATATGTTTCGCATTTACCGGTAATCCCGGCTATCTGCTTGCAGGTCATGCCTGCGTCGTGCATCCGTTTCATCTCGCGCGCAAACCACATCGTGCCCGGAGGGACCCGTGCGATATTTTCCACGAGAGAAATCAGATACGCGCGCTTCCGGTCGCAACTTATGACTTCCGCCTCGATTTCAGTTTTTCCCAGCCGTTTGTATGCGATGCAGCGCCCCTCCCCGCATACCAGCTCGTACTTCCCCGTCCGTTTGAAAAACCGCTCGTTGACAAGCACAGGCTTGA
>CAYWBA010000147.1:0-7155 GCA_964455955.1 uncultured Planctomycetota bacterium
CGGACTACGTGAAGCTGCTGGCCCTGCGGGAACTGCGAATCCACGACCAGAATGTATTAAAACATCTCATCGTGCTTTCAAACGCGCTGAAGGTGGGCGAGAGGGCCGGGCTTCTGGACAATCTCAAGCGCAGGTTCGCGGGCGAGCCGGAAGATGCCGGCGAGGTCACGGAAAGTTTAGCCGCGTCGCCTGCGACGCGGAAAAGTTCGGGAAGCGCCACGCCGGGAGTCATGGGCGAGGTGACGGAAAGTTTAGCCGCGCCGCCTGCGGCGCGGAAAAGTTCCGCAAGCGCCACGCCGGCAGTCCCATCTGTCATTGCGAAGCCCGAAGGGCTGAAGCAATCTCAACCTGACAGCTTGGACGAAGATGAAAAAGAACCAGTTCCGGCACAATCCGGAGCCACACATGCATCCCAAGACCCCCCATGCGGATTTGTAAAAATACGCCGTAACCCGTTGGCGGATAAGGGAATCACTTTACAGACGGCATCCGGTGAAATTGCGCCCGCAGGCGGGGAACGGGGTCGTGCTTGACGCGGCGGGGGTTGTGATGTATGTTTGAGAGGATGAAAAAAATGATGATTGTCGTGAACCGGAAAGGGTATTTCGGGTCTAAGTATATTAGAGGACACGAAAACTTCTATTGGAGGAGTCAGTGATGAGCAGGAAATTGGCTGGAATAGTTGCGGCGGTAGCTGTCATGGTGTTTTGCATCGAGGCGATGGCGAACGGGATTATCATCCCACCGCGCCCGCGCCCGCGGCCTCGGCCACATCCGAGGCGTGTAACGCACTATCCCGCGTGGGTGAAGGAGGCGCATCTCAAGGTCGAAATCACAGACCAGTTTGCCAAGACGGAAGTGAACGAGGTATTTGTAAACCCAAACAACTGGCAGCTTGAGGGCGATTTCGTCTTCCCGCTGCCCGCCGACGCGACGGTGCAGGACTTCTCCTTCTGGATGAACGGCAAGGAGGTCAAGGGAGAGCTTCTCGATGTGCGGCAGGCGCGGGACATTTACACAGATATTGTCAGGCGAATGAAAGACCCTGCGCTTCTCGAATACATGGGCACAAAGATGTTCCGCCTGCGAATCTTCCCGATTCCGGCGCATGGGGAGGCGAAGGTGAAGCTCACCTACAACCAGGTGCTGACGAGCGATTCGGGCCTTGTCACTTACCGCTACCCGCACTCGACAAACAAGTTCTCCTCGAAGCCGCTGGAGAGCGCGACGGTTGATGTGACAGTCAACTCCAAGATTGCGATAAAGAACATTTACTGCCCGTCGCACAAGGTTGATATTTCAAGGGAAGGCGACCACAAGGCCAGGCTCAGCTACGAGGGCCGCAACGTCAAGCCGGAGAAGGACTTCATAGTTTACTACACCCTGAGCGACAAGGAGTTCGGCCTGAGCTTCATGACGTACTGCGAAAAGGGCGAGGATGGGTACTTCCTCGCGCTGCTTTCGCCCAGGCAGGAAATCAGCAGGAAAGACATCCTGCCGAAAGACATAGTTTTCGTAGTTGACACCTCGGGCAGCATGAGCGGGAAGAAGATTGAGCAGGCCAAGGGCGCGCTTACGTTTTGCGTAAACAGCCTGAACGCGGCCGACACGTTCAACATAATCAGCTTCTCGACAGGCGTTCGCAACTTCAAGGACCACCCGGTCGAGGCAAGCAAGGAGAACGTGGAGAAGGCGCGCAAGTGGATTTCGGAGATAGAGGCGCGCGGCGGGACGAACATTGACGATGCACTCAAAGAGGCGCTCAGGATGAAGGGGGGCGTTGGCCGCAGCTTCATGATTGTGTTTCTGACCGACGGGCAGCCGACAATGGGCGAGACAGACCCGCAGAGAATTGTCAAGAATATCAAAATTGCGAACGAGCGGGGAAGCAGAATCTTCGTCTTCGGCGTGGGCCACGATGTCAATACAATACTCCTCGACAAGCTTGCCGAGGATAACCGCGGCGCGCGTGACTACATCACGCCGGAGGAGGATATCGAGATAAAGGTCTCGAACTTCTACAACAAGGTGGCTTACCCCGTCCTCGCCGATGTGAAGATAAAGATTGAAGGGCTCGAAACGTATGACATTTACCCGAAGGAACTGCCTGACATATTCAAGGGCTCGCAGGTGGCGGTTGTCGGCCGGTACAAGGGCGAGGGCCACAAGGCGGTCAAGCTCACCGGCAAGGTGGGCAAGACGGAGAAGGAATTCGTCTACGAGGCGGACTTCCCGGTGAAGGACGAGAAAGCCTCCTACATCCCGCGCGTGTGGGCCACGACCAAGGTCGGGTACATGCTTGACGAGATAAGGCTTCGCGGGGAGACGAAGGAAGTGCGCAACGAGGTTGTGCGCCTTGCGAAGAAGTTCGGGATACTCACGCCCTACACCTCGTACCTGGTTGTCGAGGATGAGCGCCGCCGCGTCGCGCAGGCGCCTGGAAGAAGGACCCGCGGCGGCGGGGCGCCGGACGAAGGTGCGTCCGGGCTTGGCCGCAGTTTGAAGCGTGAGGAGGAAAAGTTGGAAAAGGCGGCCGATGCCGAGAAGAAGGACAGCGGCGAGGACGCGGTCGCGGGCAGCCAGAGGGCTGAGAAGATGAAAAAGGCGGCCGGAGGGCCGGCAGCACCTTCTCCATCTTCGCCCGGAGAAAGTTTTGGCGGCGGCCTTGCTGACTCGAGGGATAAAGAGCTGGCAAAAGCCGGAAGAAGGATAGAGGAGATGATAAAGCGGGTCGGGCCGAAGACGTTTTATCTGACTGACGACGTCTGGTACGACTCGGAGTACAAGAAGGAAATGGAAGAGATAAAGCTGAAGTACCTCTCCGACGAGTACTTCGAGCTCCTGGGCAAGCACCCGGATGCGGCGAAATACTTTGCATCCGCGACCAGGATTGTAGTTGTCCTTGACGGAAAGGCATACAGGGTAGTTGATGGCGATAAGTAAGAAACAGGAAACTCGGTCAGAGAACAGGCCGGGGGCAGTTGTCCCCGGTTTGTTTTTCGCAATCCCGAGAACATATGTGTATCAGTGCTGGAAGCCGAATAGTTGGGAACACGTGCCGTTTTTCTTGACAAACACCTGCATTTGTTGAATAATCTGTCAGGGGAAAGAGAATGAGCATTGCATGGTTCGCCATGCCCGACGGAGAATACACTCTTACACATGGGAGGGCAGAACATGCCGGAAGGCAAAGAAGAGGCTGCGCACAAGCCTGCAAAGAAAGCCAAGAGCAAGGTACTCGATATTTTCTCCTTGGTGAAAGACAACCTGAAGGTTGACTGGTTCAAGGAGCTGCACTGGCGCGGCAGCTTCACGGATTATCTTGAGATAGTGAAAGATGACCCGGGTGTGGCGCGCAATGCGTTCCAGCGGCTTTACGACATGGTGCTCTCATACGGGACTCACGAATATACGGAGCATAAGGAGAAGGTAGTTCACTACAACTTCTTCGACGACCCTGTGGGCAACGGGGAGGATGCGATTTTCGGGCTGGACAGGGCGCTTATGCGCCTTGTGCACCACTTCAAGAGCGCGGCACACTATTACGGGACGGAGAAGCGCATACTGCTCCTGCACGGCCCTGTGGGCTCGTCCAAGTCTACAATCGTGCGGCTTCTCAAGAAGGGCATGGAAGAGCACTCCAAGATCAGTGAGGGAAGGCTCTACACCTTCGGCTGGAAGCTTGACGGCGGGGAGGTCGCGTACTGCCCCATGAACGAGGAGCCGCTGCGGATTATTCCCGATGATATAAGGCACAAGGTCCTTGAGGAGGTAGCCCGCTCAGCCAAGTGCCGCTACAGCCTGCGCATTGAAGGCTCGCTTTGCCCGCACTGCCGCTGGTACTACAACGACTTCATGCGCCGCTACGGCGGCGACTGGATGAAGATGATTGAGCATGTCGAGGTCAAGCGCATGGTTCTTTCCGAAAAGGACAGGGTTGGGGTGGGGACGTTCCAGCCGAAGGATGAGAAGAACCAGGACTCGACGGAGCTCACCGGCGACATTAACTACCGCAAGATAGCGGAGTACGGGTCTGATTCCGACCCGAGGGCGTTCAACTTCGACGGCGAGCTCAACGTCGCAAACCGCGGGCTTGTGGAGTTCATCGAGGTTCTCAAGCTCGATGTCGCGTTCCTCTACGACCTCCTGGGCGCAAGCCAGGAGCACAAGATAAAACCGAAGAAGTTCCCGCAGACAGATATTGACGAGGTGATAATAGGCCACACCAACGAGCCGGAGTACAGGAAGCTGCAGAACAACGAGCTTATGGAGGCGTTCCGCGACCGCACGCTCAAGATTGACGTGCCCTACGTGACGACGCTTGACGATGAGATAAAGATTTACGAGAAGGACTACAACCCGAACAGGATTCTCGGCAAGCACATTGCGCCTCACACAATTGAGATGGCTGCGATGTGGGCGATTCTCACGCGGCTCGAGATGCCGAAGAATGCCCAGCTTACCCTGCTCCAGAAGCTCAAGCTTTACAACGGCAAGATGCTTACCGGCTTTACCGAGGACAACATAAAGGAGTTGCGCGAGGAATGCACGCACGAGGCGATGGAAGGGATTTCCCCGCGCTACATACAGGACAAGATTTCGAACGCACTTGTCCGCCAGGAAGACATCCAGTGCATAAACCCGTTTATGGTCATGAACGAGCTTGAGGACGGGCTTGTCCATCACTCGCTTATCACCAGCGAGGAGCAGCGCAAGCGCTACACGGAGCTTGTCGCGGTTGTCAAGCAGGAGTACGAGGACATTGTCAAGAACGAGGTCCAGCGCGCAATAAGCGCGGACAGGGAGGCGTTGGACAGGCTCAGCGCGAACTACATAGACAACGTCAAGGCCTACACGCTGAAAGAAAGAGTGCGGAACAAGTACACGGGCCAGGACGAAGAGCCTGACGAGCGGCTCATGCGCTCCGTCGAGGAGAAGATAGACATCCCGGAGGGCCGCAAGGACGATTTCCGGCGCGAGATTATGAACTACATCGGCGCGCTCGCCATAGGCGGCAAGAAGTTCGACTACACCTCCAACGAGCGGCTCAGAAAGGCCCTGGAGCTCAAGCTGTTTGAGGACCAGAAGGATTCGATAAGGCTCTCTTCGCTGGTCTCGTCTGTGGTGGACAAGGAGACGCAGGACAAGATAAACATAGTGAAAGGCAGGCTCAAGAACGAGTACGGCTACTGCGAGATATGCGCGACAGATGTGCTGAACTTCGTCGCATCCATATTTGCCCGCGGAGATGTGAAGAAGTCAGGCAGCTAAATGTGATTCGTGTGGCTGTGGCTGGCGTGGTGGAGACTCAATGATAAAGAGAATCGAACGGGACCACAGGCGTTTCCGCCAGATAGTGCGCGGCAGGATAAAGAAGCAGTTGCGCAAGTACATAAGCTCAGGCGAGCTTATCGGGCGCAAGGGTAAGTACATAGTATCCATCCCGCTGCCGCAGATAGACCTGCCGAAGTTCCGCTACGGCCGGCAGCAGGCGGGCGGGGTCGGCCAGGGCGAGGGTGATGCGGGCCAGCCGATAGGCGGCGAGGGCGAGGCGGGCGACCAGCCCGGCGAGCACTTGCTCGAGGTTGACATAACGATTGATGAGCTTGCCGAGATACTTGGCGAAGAGCTGGAGCTGCCCAAGATAGAGCCGCGGGGCGCGAAGAAGCTCACCACCATAAAGACTGAATATACCGGCATCTCGCGGTCAGGCCCCGAGTCTTTGAAGCACTTCAAGCGCACTTACAAGGAGGCGCTCAAGCGCCAGATTTGCGCGGGCCTGTACGACCCCAAGTGCCCTGTGATAATTCCCATACGCGAGGACAAGCGGTATCGCTCATGGAAGGTCGAGAGCGCGCCCGAGTCGCAGGCCGTGGTGATTTACATGATGGATGTATCCGGCTCCATGGGAGGCGAGCAGAAGGAGGTTGTCCGCATCGAGGCGTTCTGGATTGACGCCTGGCTGCGGCACAATTACGAGGACATTGAGGTCCGCTACATAGCGCACGACGCGGTGGCGCGGGAGGTTGACAGGGAGACCTTCTTCCACCTGCGCGAGGGCGGCGGGACAAAGATAAGCTCCGCCTACTCGGTCTGCGCCGAGATGATAGAGCGGGAGTACAGCCCGTCGGAGTACAACATTTACCCGTTCCATTTTTCAGATGGGGACAACTGGGGCGGCGAAGACACCAAGAAATGCGTTGACCTGCTGCAGAACAAGCTGCTGCCGGCTTCCAATATGTTCTGTTACGGGCAGGTCAAGAGCGCCTACGGCTCTGGCCAGTTTATAAAAGACCTCAGGGAGGAATTCGGAGAGGATGAGCGGCTGATTGTCTCGGACATCAGGGACCGCGGCGCCGTCTACGACTCGATAAAGACTTTTCTCGGCAAGGGCAGGTAGCGCCGGCAGGCAAGGAAAACGTTCGATATGGCTTGGAATGAACATGGTAAACGGTAAAACTAAACCCAGTCTTATGAACCCATACTGGGGGGGCCGGTAGATGCCACTTCCGTTCCCTCAGGAATTCATCAGGATGAAGTACGAGGTCCGCGACATCGCGGCAGGCTACGGCCTGGACTTCTATGAAGTCATTTTTGAGCTTCTCGATTATGGTGAAATGAACATGGTAGCCGCCTACGGCGGTTTTCCAAGCCGGTACTCGCACTGGCGGTTCGGCATGGAGTTCGAGCACATAAAGAAATCCTACGCCTACGGCCTCTCGAAGATTTACGAGATGGTCATAAACAACGACCCGTGCTACGCCTATCTGCTTTCCTCCAACGCGATGACCGACCACAAGATAGTCATGGCGCACGTTTACGGCCACTGTGACTTCTTCAAGAATAACTACTGGTTCTCCAAGACGAACCGCAAAATGGTTGATGAGATGGCCAACCACGGCACCAGGATAGCGGAATACATGGACCTCCACGGTGTCGAGGAGGTGGAGAACTTTGTTGATGTATGCCTGTCAATTGAGAACCTTATTGACCCGCACGCGGTCTTTATAAAGCGCAGAAGCGAAGATGAGGAGGAAGCGGGAGCGCGCCACAGCTTGCACGTAACCCGGTTCCGCGCAAAGGACTACATGGAGGACTTCATCAACCCGCCTGAGCTCCTCGAGGAGCAGGAGAAGGCGTACGAGGAGAAGCTCC
>CAYWBA010000147.1:7165-8001 GCA_964455955.1 uncultured Planctomycetota bacterium
TGCAGTTCCCCGAGCAGCCGGAGAAGGACATCCTGCTTTTCCTGATGGAGCATGCACCCCTGCCGCGCTGGAAGCGGAATATCCTCTCAATGATTCGCGAGGAGGCGTATTATTTCGCGCCCCAGCGCCAGACCAAGATAATGAACGAGGGCTGGGCTACCTACTGGCACTCTTACATGATGACGCACGACCTCTGTACAGATGCTGAAATTGTCAACTACGCTGACCACCACTCGGGTACGCTGGGCTCGCGGCCCGGCGTTATTAACCCTTACAAGGTCGGGCTTGAGCTTCTGAGGGATATTGAGGACCGCTGGAACAAGGGCAGGTTCGGCAAGGATTACGAGGACTGCGACGACCTTATCAAGAGGCGCAAGTGGGACCTCAAACTCGGCCGGGGAAGGGAAAAGATTTTCGAAGTGCGCCGGGTGCATAACGATGTTACGTTCATCGATGAGTTCATGACCCAGGATTTTTGCGACGACCAGAAGCTCTTTATCTACGGATTTGACCCGCAGACAGGCCGGTACGTCATTCTCGACCGCGATTACAGGAAGGTCAAGGCCAAGCTGCTCTTCGCGCTTACCAACGCCGGCGAGCCGTTTATTTATGTTTACAATGCCAACTACAAGAACCGCGGTGAGCTGCTGCTCAGGCACGATTACACAGGGCTCGGCCTGCGGCTCGACCATGCGCAGGCTACGCTTGAGAACATTTTTGACATCTGGACGCGGCCGGTGAACCTGATTACTTACGTGGACAAGAAAGAGACTCTTCTTACCTACGACGGGGAGAAGCACACGCACAAGATAGTGAGCGAAAAAGTCAAAGAAAAG
>CAYWBA010000148.1:0-7955 GCA_964455955.1 uncultured Planctomycetota bacterium
CGCAAATGTAACAGAGACCCCCGCGAAATCTGTAAACAGGTGCACCTGTTTTGAACTGCCTGCTGTTGTAACTCCCTATGCCAAAAGCAGGTTACGCTGTTTGCCCCCCACACAAGCTATTTACAGACGTGTTTACAGGCGTAAATTTCGGGTTGCAGACGGGATAGATGACATTTGTGGAGCGGGAGGGGGTTCAGTCAAGCTTCTCGACGTTTATGCGCTTCTTCCCGCGTTTCAGGCGTGCGAAGCTGACCCTCGGGTCGTGTTCGAAGCAGCTTATCCAGTCTCCCTTGGTGGCGCGGTCAAGCCAGATTCTCTTCTGCGCAAGCGTGTCAAGCGGGTAGAGGTCGTAGCTCATAATATAGGCCATGTTTACGTGGGCAGCGGTGGGAATCAAATCCGCCCAGTAAACGCACGTTCCGCCTCCGCTCTCGACAACGACTATCTGGTGGGTACGTGTATGGCCCCCGGTGACATCTGTTCTTACACCCGGCGCAACCCCGGTGTCTCCTTCAATCAGTTCGAGCTGGCCTGCCGCCTCTATCACGTCAAGCTCTTCCGTGAGGTAGCTTGCCTTTGTAAGCTCGTTTGCCGCGTGCGCGTCTTCCCATTCGCCTCTCTGGACCACGTAGCGCGCATTGGGGAATGCCGGGAGGAGCGTGCCGGAGCTGCCGGTGCGGACAACGCCGCCCGAATGGTCGAAGTGAAGGTGTGTCAGAATCACCGTGTCAATCTTTTCGGCAGGCGCGCCGAGCGCATCGAGCTCGGAGAGGAGGTTTCCGCAATTGATATCGTAAAGGTCTTTGAATTTCTCATCCCTGTCCCGGCCCTGGCCGAGTCCGGTGTCAACCAGGATGTTGCGCGAGCCGGTGCGGATAAGAAGCGGCCGCATGGACAGCAGAATCCTGTTGCGTTCATCGGAAGGGTCTATTTTCGACCAGAGGGACTTCGGCACTATGCCGAACATGGACCCGCCGTCGAGGCGGAACGTCCCGTCATTGATACTGAAAAGTTCCAGTTCACCAAGCTTCACGGCGCGCTACCCGTCGGTTTTCAGTTGGGCATCTTCAAGCCACTGCGGCCGCAGCAGCCAGTCGAATCTGGGTTCGTATATCTGGTCTTCCGGCCGGCCCGCCTTGGCGAGTTCTATAGCTATCACAAGTTCCTGAATTTGCGAAGTCCCTTCGTATATCTCGCATATGCGGGCATCGCGGTAGAACTTGTCCACATCCGCGAGAGACCCGATGTACCCATAACCCCCGAAGACCTGCACAGCGTCGTATGCGACCTCGTTTGCGACCCGGCTTGCATAAAGCTTTGCCATGGAGGAAATGACTTTGTAATCGCTGCCCTCGTCGCGGACCTGGCAGGCGCGATAGATAAGGGAGCGTGCAGCTTCAACCTTGGTTGCCGCATTGCCTATCATTGCCTGCACCGCGCCGCGCTTGATAATCGGCTGCCCCCACTGGTGGCGCGCCTTTGCGTATTCAAACGCGCGGTCGAAGGCGCCCTGCGCTATGCCAAGTGCCTGCGCCGCGATACCTATCCGGCCGCCGTCGAGCGTTGCAAGCACTGTCCGGAAACCCGTCCCTATCTTGCCCAGCAGGTTTTCCTTCGGCACGCGCACATCACGGTACTCTATCCTCCCGGTGGTGGATGCGCGAATGCCCATCTTGTCTTCCAGCCGCATCTGCTTGACCCCGGGCCGGGATTTCATGTCATCTACGACAATGACCGAAATCCTCGGCCTCGTACCCTCGCTCTTGGCTATGCGGCAGACCACTATCGAGATGTCCGCAACGTCGCCGTGGGCGATGAATATCTTCTCGCCGTTTATGACATACTCATCGCCGTCGAGGTACGCACAGGTGGAAAGGTTGGAAGCGTCGGAGCCTGCCGTCGGCTCGGTCAGGCAGAAGCAGCCGATAAGCTCGCCGTTGCAGAGCGGGGGCAGCCACTTCTGTTTCTGCTCGTCGTCGCCGCTAATCATAATGGGGCTTGTGACAAGCGAAGCGTTCAGGCACATAATCAGTGCGGCCGAGGCATCGACACGCGCAACCTCCTCGACAATAGTACAGTACTCGAGATAGTTGCCTTCCATGCCGCCGTACTCTTTCGGAAACGGGTAGCCTACAAACCCTTCTTCCGCCATCTTCTGGAACAGCTCATAGGGAAACTCTTCAGCCTTGTCCCACTCTGTTGCGTACGGCGCTACGTATTCCCTCGCAAACTCGATTGCACGCTGGCGGACTTCCGCCTGTTTCTCAGTCAGGTTGTAAATCACTCCTCTACTCCTTCCCAGAGCCTGGGCTCGCAAGGCGGGGCTCGGTTGAGCCGCCTACCTCCGTCCTCCCGGACCCCCTCGAGCATTTTTACTGTCATCGGGCGCCAGTGGTTCCGGCCCTGCCGGTGCCGGACCTTGCGGGCCCGGTGCAGCCGGACCCTCCTGGAGCAGGCGGTTGCGGAACCTTCCTCTCCCCCTCACGATACGGGAAATATGTCTTCTTTCCATAAGGCCTTGTCCCGTAAAGACCTTCTTCTCGCCAGGCGCGAGAGTGGCCCACTTGTCTTCATGTATCGGGTCGGCCGACCCGGAGATGTACACTTTATCCGCAGTTACGAGAAAGTACTGGGCCTGCATTTCAATAGGCTCATTCGTGCTATTGACAAGTTCCATTTTCCATTCCCAGATAACGTCAAAGTAGCCCGCCTTTTTCCCGTCAGGCAGCACTTCATCCCCATCCGGGTACCGGACGAAGCGCCATCCCTCCTCGCCCGATTTTATATTATCCCTGACCGGGTCTGCCTCGTGAATCTTTCCCTGCTTCACGTGCCAGGAGGTGTCGAGACCTCCGCAGCCCGCGGCTGCCAAAGTCACGGACAACACAAACAGTACAAGATACCTGACCATTGGCTCTGCACCCATCCAAAAAGCTTTCGAGTCCGGGCCATGATACTGCACGCCGCCGCCTTTGTCAACCCGGTGCTTGCCGCCTCATCTCAATTCCTGGCTGGATTTAATGTTGGGACACCCATAACCGCCGCGTGACAAGGTTCGGGTATTTTTCGCACCAATGAATGCCTCAGAATAGCTAAGTAGCCATCGACTGGTGCAAGCAGGAAAAACTCTGGCAGAAACCGAATTTTGTTCTTGCAAATCAGGAATTTGTTTCTATAATGCAAGACATGGTAAAAAGACAAATAAAACAACTGTTACTCAAACGACTGGGTTCGTATCCGGCAGTCGCCCTGGTGGGACCTCGCCAGTGCGGCAAGACCACCTTGGCAAAATCATTGAGCGGGGCTTATTTCGACCTGGAACAGGAGCCGGAACGCCTGCGGCTCGACCTGGAGTGGGAGAGTCTTGTTGCTGGGAAAAAACTCCTTATCCTTGACGAGGCGCAATCCTGGCCGGAGGTTTTTGTCCGGCTGCGGGGTGCGATTGACAAGGACCGCCAACGCAAAGGAAGGTTCTTGCTGTTGGGTTCGGTCTCTCCGGCGCTTATGGTTCAGGTTTCCGAATCGCTGGCTGGTCGCTTGTCGCTGGTCGAACTGACACCATTTCTTTGGACAGAACTTGACACCAAGGCATCGCGTGCGCGTCTCTGGCTATGTGGGGGGTATCCCGACGGCGGCGTCCTGGAACGAAAACAGTATCCACAGTGGCAGCAGGACTACCTTGCACTGCTGACGCAGCGGGACCTGCCCAACTGGGGACTGCCCGCCAAGCCACAGACAACAAGCCGCATGCTGCGTATGCTGGCGGCGGTGCATGGACAGGTGTGGAATGCCTCGCAACTCGGCCAGAGCCTCGGACTGACCTACAAGACTGTCAATAGCTACCTGGACTACCTGGCGGGTGCGTTCCTTTTTCGGCGCCTGCCTCCGTACCAGGTTAATATCCGCAAGAGGCTTGTCAAAAGCCCCAAGGTCTACTGGCGCGACAGCGGGGTGCTTCACGCTCTGCTGAACGTGCCTGATGAACACACGCTTCTTTCCCAGCCATGGGTCGGCGCAAGCTGGGAAGGATTTGTCATCGAGCAGGCAATTGGCGTTTTATCCACCACGAGACGAAGTTTCGACGCCTACTATTTCAGGACCAACGACCGGCACGAACTGGACATGGTGCTGGACTTCGGGAAAGAACTCTGGGCCGTAGAGGTGAAGTTGACCGCGTCGCCAAGTACCGCCGACATGGACCGTCTCAACAAGACTGCCGACATGATTGGCGCGTCACGGCGATTCCTGGTATCCAAAACCAGCAAAACAGTGGGCGATGAGAACCGCATCTCATGCAACCTGCCAGCTTTGCTCGAGAACCTCTGCAGCCTATCCTGATAATGCCAGTGTGGGGCGATAAGCACGACTGCGTCGGAAATAGAACCTGCACAGAACTTGCAGACAGCTCATATATAGACTATACTTATTATGACCGCTACCAAATCGCTCTTTGAAGCAGGAAGAAAAATCGCTTGGCTATGGCGGTTATGGATGTCCCCGGATTTTCTAGGATATGCTCCTTATCGTGAAGAAGCTTTCAGACCTAGAGAGAAACCTATGGCTCCTGTATGGCCTCCCCTCTAAAAGCAAGGAGAATACGCCATGCGCTTGTTAATTGCTGGGTGCTTTATTCTACTTATCGTGCTTAGTTCGCTCTTTCTCATACTGGAAGGTTGTAGCGGTAATGCTCAAGCAAGAGCTGATGCAATTATCTCAAAGATAATTGACCTTTACGCAACGGTTGAATCCACCAACGGTTCCGTTGAACCGGGAGACTTCAAAGATGAATTGCTGCGACAATCGCCCAAGGAGGTTGCTGGCGCCATACTACGCGTTTTGAAAACCGGAGCCCCTCTTCAAAAGAGAGCCGCGTTAGAATTACTCAAAACATTATGCACACTTGCATATATTTACCCTTGGGGAGACAATCCACCGCTGGGACCCTTGCCTCGAGAAATCCGTTATGCCAAAGAGGTATGCGATACTATTGCGCCTTCGCTATCGAGGGAACCAGAGCTTATTAAACAACTATCGCAAGAGTCCAACAGGGACGCAAGGCTAAACTTGGTTAAAGTAATTATCGCACTGCGACTTCCAGGCTACTGGGGTGTTGTCGAGAGAACTACGACCCAAGATTCTTCGGAATATGTAAGAAATAGTTGTGCTGAAGAGTTGGGAGCACGGGCTCAGGCATACGTTCGTTACTTTAGTTTACTCAACAGGCTTTTAGATGATGGATCAGAAAATGTGCGAATTTCAGCTGCCCAGAACCTCATTCTCGCCCGGGTGAACTCGCGGAAAGCAGTAGGCATACTAGTTGCAAAGTTAGGAGAGAGAACTTCCGTTGAGAGATCTATGATTATGGGAAATATCCTTGGACTCATTGATTCTACTTCTGAGAAGTTGGCTGAGGAGACAAGAACATTTCTAAAGAGTGAAGGGCGATCAGGTTTCTCTTTATCGCCAGAGTTAAGAAACCGCTGGCAGAATTGGTTGGAGACTTTGACACCTGGTTTTCGCGAATTCGGGAGCAAAGCAAGCCCGTTGGACACCAAAACAAAATGGAAACAGTCGAACAGCAACAGACTGAAGCCTAAGCGGAGATGGTAAGATTGGGGACAAGAAAATAAAAGGCAAGCTATTTTCAAGGTTTCGGGGATATTTGAGTTTCACAGGTGTTTAGTGGGATAGAGAGAAAATTCCCTGGTTGGGGCAACGCAAATGTGTTATAAATCGGCAACGCTTTCAAAGTTGGCTGTAATCACCCTAACCCGTTTGGCTGAACCATGTTACACATATCCACACCAGTTAGTTTTACGCAACCTCTTTATTTGATAACAGGTTGCGTCATTTCCAGAGTCACGCTGAGCCGCGCAAATGTAACAGAGACCCCCGCGAAATCTGTAAATAGATGTCGTAAGTCGTTGGTATATAAGGAACTCTATTTACAGACGTGTTTACAGACGCAGACAGGGAGTTGACATGCCTGTTTGAGGGTGATAGATTTGTTTGACTTAAAGGTCGAGCGAAGGAGCAGGTGATGGCAAGGAGGATGAGCGTGCGGGCATCTCAGGTCAGGAGGAGTAAGATGGCTTCCAGTACAAAATGGCTTTTGTTTGCTGTTACGGGCTTCTGCCTGCTGCTGTCCTGCAGCGCGACTTGCACGGAGAAGCCGGTGCCGCAAGGACAATCGGAACCGGCTGTTTCCGCTCCGGTTGAGGGTGACGACTCAGCGCGTGCCAAAGAGGCGGCGCTGCTGGAACAGTTGGCATCCGACCACAAGGGCCTGATGCAGATTGTCGAAAGGTATGTGGAAGATGAGCTGGTTCTTGCCGCTATGAGGAAGGTCAAGCGCCACCTCTTCGTGGACAGGAGTCTGTGGGGTTATGCGTATGTTAACCGCCCCCTTCCGATAGGCGAAGAGCAGACAATATCTCAGCCCAGCCTTGTAGCGGCGATGACCGAGCTGCTCGAACTCAAGGGCGGCGAGAAGGTGCTTGAAATCGGCACCGGCAGCGGCTATCAGGCTGCAATACTTGCGGAAATCGCCAAAGAGGTCTACACAATCGAGATAGTATCCTCGCTTGCCGCGTCAGCCGAAAAACGGCTCAAAAACCTTGGCTACAAGAACGTAACTGTCAAATGCGGCGATGGATACCTCGGCTGGCCCGAGCATGCGCCATTTGACGCCATAATAGTAACCTGCGGCGCGCCTGAAATCCTGCAGCCGCTTGTGGACCAGTTGCGCGATGGCGGTATTATGGTCAGTCCTGTTGGAAAGGACCCGGCCGACAGCATTCTCAAGAAAATCACCAGGCACGGGGACTCGATAACTGTCAAGGACATCTGCGGCGTCGGGTTTGTTCCCATGACCGGCGAGGCCCAGAAAAAGAAGAAATAACCACGGCGCTTCATTTACGGTGCGGTGTTGTATGTTTGGCTTTGTAGTCGGGAAATCAGAGACTGGGGTTGGAAGTGAAGATTGCCTTTATCAGGCCGCGCATGATTAAGACGGGGCTGGAGTTTATCTCCTCGCAGACTCCGCTTAACCTTGCCTGCCTCGGGGCGTTCGCAAGAGAAAAAGGCGCACGGACACGGATTTGGGACTTCGAGGTCGAGACTTATTCTGAGGAAGGGCTCAGGAACCGCCTGCTTGCGTTCAGGCCTGATATTGTCGCAATCACGATAATGACCCCGACTGCTCCCCGCGGTGGGCGCATTGCGGAAATAGCCAAAGAAGTTCTGCCTGAAGTAGTGACCGTCGTTGGCGGGCCGCATGTTTCAGCCCTGCCGGAGCAGATGCTTGGCGAGTTCCCATCTTTCGACCTGGCGGTTTTCGGGGAAGGTGAGCTGACGCTCGCCGAGATAATGGGGCAGGTGCGTACCAGGGACTTTGCGGGAATTCGCGGCGTTGCTTACCGGGAAGGTGGAAGCGTTGTGGTAAGCGAGCGCCGGGCGCCGATTGAGGACCTTGACTCGCTGCCGATTCCGGCGAGAGACCTTTTGCCCCTGCACCTTTACCGCGGCCAGTCGTATCGCGGGTTTTCAAGAGCTTTTCTTAATATAGCGGAAGTTTCGACAAGCCGCGGCTGCCCTCACCGCTGCATTTTCTGCGCGATAGGCGCAACTCATGGCGCGGGCGTGCGATACCGCAGCGCCGCAAACGTTATTGCCGAGCTTGAGCACCTTGTCAGAGAATACGGGACGAACCATATTGTGTTCCTCGACGATACCTTTACCCTCAATCGCTCAAGGCTGCGCGAGATAATGGCAGGCCTGGGCCGGCTTTCTCTCAGTTGGAACTGCACCACGCGGGTTGACTCGGTTGACGAGGAACTGCTGTACTCGATGGTCGAGCATGGCTGCAGGGGCGTTGCTTTCGGCGTTGAGTCGGGAAGTCCGCGTGTGCTTGAACTTATCGGCAAACGCATAAACGTTGAGCAGGTGAGGGAGGC
>CAYWBA010000149.1:0-7951 GCA_964455955.1 uncultured Planctomycetota bacterium
TTGTAAAAATACGCCGTAACCCGTTGGCGGATAAGGGAATCACTTTACAGACGGCCAGGGCAAAATCCGCTTTGAGAACAGCGGATGCAGCGGAAGATGAAACGCCCGGGGAGGAATTGCATCCACAAGTAAAAGAACCTGCTCAGAGGGGGTAATTCAGGTGGAGTTAAGCAACTGCTCCTTGCGATTGGAAAGGCTCTATTGCAAAGGGAGACAGAAATCACTTGACTAAAGACATATAGCGGCTATACTTACTATAGACAGAGGGTTGTTGGACAGGAAGGAGGTGACGGAAGACAGGCAAATGAAGCGCGTGAAAGGAGGTAGTTATGGACAGAGTTAGGCCGAGAAGTAGAGAATCGAGAGGTTTTACGCTGATTGAGTTGCTGGTTGTAATCGCAATTATAAGTGTTCTTATGGGATTGGTATTTCCGGCGCTTATGCGCGGCCAGGAAAAGGCAAGGCAAGCTGCCTGTGGCAGCAACCTCAAGCAGCTTCATATCTCTTCGATGATCTACGAAAATGAGGGGAACAGGATGTTCCCCTATGCTGGCGAGGACCAGCCAGCCTTTGCACATATGCAGCTTCTTGTTGACGAGGGCCTTATTGAGCAGCCTAAGCTGTTCATTTGCCCGAGTTCGAAAGACAATGTGGCCAAGGTGGACGATGAAGAGAATTTTGTGCTCACGGAGGAGACGTGCAGCTACGCGTGGGCGAGGAAGAAGCTGAGCTCGTCTTCAAGAGGTACCAGGATTCTTGCGGCTGACAAGGGTTACGGCGAGGAGGAGGGGGCGAACCATCCCGACGGCATAAACGTTGTTCTTGTCGGCAGCAATGTTGAATGGCGCAAGGCGCGAGAAGGCGATTCGTGGGAATCCCTTACAAAGGGCCAGTTGACAAAGTAAGGTTTTGAAACCCTCTGTTCGTGACTGGGGCAGTTTCCAAAAGGAAACTGCCTCATTTCAATAGGTAAAATGAACGAGATGAACAGCAAAAAGTCAGTCAAGCTGGATGATATTTTCTTCTGGATAGCCACAGGAGTACTGACAGCTCTCGCCTTTGTTTACAGCGGGTTCTTTTTCCCCGTTGAGGTCGTTCCTGTGACTTTCCCGAGGGAAACGATTTTCTTTACTCTTTCCGCCGCTGCGATAGCTTTCTCGACCCTCCGTGGCGGGCCAGTTCTGTCAAAAGACAAAAAGATGGCTTTCTGGCTGCTTGTCGCGTTTGTTCTGTGGTCAGTGATTGCCACACTTTGGGCGGCAAACACTGCCGGCCACTCACGCAGGCTTGTAGAGCTTGTCTTCTTTGCCGGGTGGGCCTTCGCGCTGTCCAATCTTGCAGTGCCGGAGAAAAGGACATGGGTGATTACCTGGGTGCTCGGGTTTGGGGGCGGGTTCGTCGGGGCCGCAGTTGCGTCAGGCTGGATTGTCCTCGGGACATCATTAGCTGCCTGGCCGTTCGGAAATGCCAACGCGGCCGGCATGTTTTGCACCTTTGCACTCATTATCAACGCCGGGCTCCTTATTGAAAGCCTCAGGTCTCACAAGCCCAAGGACCCGGAGGTGGTTCTCACCGGGCTCTCAACTTTGTTTGCTGTTTCCGGCCTTATCGCGGCCCGCTCAAAGGGCGCCCTTCTCGGGCTCATTGTTGGCACGGTAGTCATGTTATGGCAGCTTTTCCCCAGGAAACGCAAGTGGATAGCCATAGCCGCGGCCGTTGTGTTGGCTGTGTCAACCTCCATATACGTTGCCCGCGCCCACCGCGAGAGCGGGGGGAAGCTTGCTGATACGACTTCCGGCTTCAGGGTGAGTGCCTACAAAGCCGCGATAAAGCAAATCGCCGGCGCTCCGATGGGCAGGGGACTGGGCAGCTTCTACGCTTACTTCCCCCGGTATGCATTGCCGGCGATATCAGGCCACCCCAAGATGGGCGACACAGCGTTCCACGCACACAGCAACATACTTGAAATCGGCACTGAAATCGGCGTGGTAGGCATGTTGATATTCATAGCATTTTCCTTCTATATCGGGATACTGCCGCTTGTTGCGAAAACACCCGCAGATACCAGAAAATGGAGGCTGCAAGCTATCTGGCTGGGGGCTTTTGCTGCAATTTCTGCGCACGCCCTGGTTGCAGTTCACTTCTACTGGACGGAGACGGTAGTCTATTTCTGGACCGCGGCTGGAATTCTCCTTGCCCTTGGCAGGGAAGGAAAGCCCCGCGTGCTTGTGAAGAAGAGGATAGCTTTCGCAGCGGTTGTGGTGGTAGCGCTGGCAGGTCTGTGGTATGTCGGGGTATGGGATGAATTGCGAGGGCGCAGGTATGTCGCGGCACGTGAGAAAAAGCTGAAGTTTGTGAGAAAACTTGACAAAGAATACAGCAGAAAGGCCAACACGCCGCAGGCAAAGACGCCGGAATTTGAGCAGTTGCAGAGACGCAGGTACAGCACTTACGCAAGAATCATTGCGGAGCTCTACGCGGAGCTTGGCCTTGTCCACGACCAGAGGATGCTCACCGACACTTACTACCAGCTTGGCTCGGCGTACTACAATACCAACCGCCCAAAGCACGCGCTCGACTTCTTCAATGCCTTGATAAAAGTCGCTCCCGGATATGTCAATACTGAGTACTTTATCGGCCGCTCTTATGCAGCAGTAGCAAAAAAGGTTGAGGGACGGGCTAAAGATGTGAGGAGAAGAGCTGAAGCTGCAAAATATCAGGCTGAAGCTGCAAAGTTGTATGCAGAATCCCTTAAGTGGCTGGACAGCTACCTTAAATACAACCCGCGTGCGAAAATGTCGAAAGAAGCGAAGAACTTTCGCAGGAACGTCCAGCAAAGGCTCAAAGGGCTCAACAGGAAACGGCCTCC
The DNA here is from genome assembly GCA_964455955.1 of uncultured Planctomycetota bacterium. Classification (GTDB taxonomy): domain Bacteria; phylum Planctomycetota; class SKW154; order SKW154; family DAOVDS01; genus CAYWBA01. The sequence goes on from CAYWBA010000149.1 coordinate 2,870, forward strand.
TCAGCGCTGAGTTTCTTTAACTATTCCTGTTTTTCATTCTCTTTTCGTGCTTTTTTCCCTTCCTGCGCGAGAAGTGATATTGCCTTCTGTAGCAGCTCTCTTGCCTCTTTGGTATCTCTTATTGTAAGCGCCTGCTCGCAGAGGGTTATCGCATCCTGATAACGCTTCTCGTTGAGCGCGGTTTGTGCGTGGGAGAGTATTTCGGAAAAGAGCTTGTCTGACAGTTGCACCACGGAGGGCGCGGTGGGGTTGAGTTTCCGGGCTGTGTCGAGCAATTCCAACGCTTTGGGATATTCCTTTTTGGAGCATTTATCGAGCGCTTCCTTGAGGAGCGTTTCGGTAAGCTTGCTCTGTGACTTGAGTGCGGATTCGTCTTCTGAATCCAGCTTGAGTGCTTTGCTAATAAGCTCGATTGCGGAGTCGTACTTGCGTCTTGCGGTGGCCAGGCGGGCATCATCGAGCAGGAAGTAGATGTCTTTATGCACATTGTCGAGCAGGAGAATATCACCAAGTCTCCGGGTGGCGTTGAGGATATCGGTTGGATACATTACAGGGGGTTTGTCCTGTTGCAGGACGGTATTGTCTTTCAGGTCGAGCATTCGTCCTTCAAGTTCGATAAGAGCGCCCCTGACCAGCGTGCAGAGGACCAGGTAGCGAATCCCGCGCTCGGTGTAGAGCCGTTTCGCCGCCTCGTAATCTGTCAACTGTGTAACTTTCAGCCCGAGCGATTCGAGAATGCCTTTGAGTTCGAGCGGTTCGACAACATTGTACTTGTCCTTAATTTTTGTGGGGGCCTTTTTCAGGACGGTGTTTGCCAGCCCCATCGGGGTGTTTGAGCCGATGCTGCCCTCGACTATAAATTCCGCGAATGCGAGTTTCGGCGGCCCTGCCTCAACTGCTGCAGGCTGTTTCTTTCTGTAAGTGGTTGACATACAGCTAATATCAACAGCTTTAGGAATAAAAAGCAGAGCGCACACAACAGCTATGCCGATAAGGAGACGCAGGCGGCTCTTTCTTTTCGGCGGGGCGGCGACTACGGCAGGCGTCTGTTCTCTGGGCGTCAGGGGAGGAACAAGCGGGGTCGGCGGGGTGGCGGATTGTACTGAATGGGTTGCCGCCCGGGAGAGTATTTTGTGTTGATGCAGCAGCGCGCCTGTTACTGCGGCATTGAGCAAGGCATCTGTACCCCCGGCAGGGCTCATCTGAGCCGGTTCAGCTTCAATACCTGCTGCCTTGCAGAATGCGCGGTGGAATTCGCTTGCCGTTGCGTACCGGTCATCTGGATTCTTGGCGAGGCACTTGTGCAGTACGGAGGTTATGCGTTCCGCAGTTTCCGGGTCGCCATCAAAAAGGCCGGGTTGGAGTTCTGCAAGGGGCCTGTTAAGTATCTGGTACACGAGTTGCATGCCGCTTGCGGAGAACGGCGGCTCGCTTGTGAGCAGCTCATATACCATTGCGCCAAGCGAGTAGATGTCAGCACGGTTATTTATCGGCTTGCCTTCAATGTGCTCCGGGGCCATGTATGCGGGTGTACCAGCAATCATCGTCTGTGAGATTTTCGACATTGTATCACGCAGGCGGCGCGCTATTCCGAAGTCGGTTATCTTCACAACGCCTTCCTTCGTGACCATTATGTTTTTTGGCTTTATGTCGCGGTGGATGATTCGCTTCGAATGTGCGTAGTCGAGCGCATCCGCGCATTCTTTCAAGACATGTGCAACTTGAGAGGGCAAGAGGCGTTTGTTCGGCGTGTGTGCAACGAGGGTGTGCAAATCTCCGCCGTTTATGAACTCCATAACGATGAAGCAGGATTGCTTTTGGGAGTCGGTTTCGAAGTTGTATATGGCGGCGATGTTGTCATGGTGCAGGCCTTGAGCGATGCGCACTTCCTCTTTCATCCCTTCGATGGCGCGAAGGTCGGAGGCTACTTCTGTGGGCAGGACTTTCACGGCGACGACGGTATCGAGCTGCGTATCTTTGGCAAGGTACACTGCCCCCATGCCGCCGCGCCCGAGAAGGGAGAGGACCACATAGCGGTTGTTGAGTACGCGCTGGGGAGTTACATCGCTCATGTCAACCAGTGTCTGCTGCTCGAGCAGGCCCCCGCAGTTTGGGCAGAAGAACGTATCACTATCAGTGTGTGCGCCGCATTCGGGACACAGCATGCCTGTCTCCTCGCCTCTTTGGAAGTGATGATTATAGTTGGTGCCCTGCTTTCGGTCAATCTTTTATCCCGCCCGCGCATGTGCAATATATGAAACGGTGGAACTCCTTGTTGCTTCCTGGCAGGCACGTGCAGCCGAAACTCCCTTGCCTGTCCCGCATCTGATATGTATAATTATGGTGGTTATGGGTGTCCCCGGGTTTCTCTCGGATTTCTAGCCGCCGTTTGAAGAAGCTGGCGGTTTCCGGGATGGGCTGGCGCGGGTCTATGTCGGGGAAAAACTCGGATACATCAACAAAAAAGGCAAGTACGTCTGGAAACCTACTGAATAGGGTAACTGGATATCAATCTTTCTTCAGCTAATCCTGACTTTTTTTCCGCGCTTCCTCAATCCGCCGACGCTCTTCTTTTCTTCTTTCCTCAGCTTTCCGCCGCAGTTCTTTCCAATCAAGACTATCTTTATTCTTCTCCAGCCAGTCTTTCAGTTCTTTGATAAACTTATCCCGCTCTTCGACAGGAAACTCTTCATAAAATTCTTTATGATAGCCAATCATTTTACATATTGACTCTGCCGCCATGTCACAGAACCTGAATTTATAGCTTTGACCTCCGGGATGCATATGGATATTTTTATCTTGGAGTAGTGGAAGAAGACTGTTGAGCATGCGTTTATATGGAAACTCGAATGCTATTTTTACCGCAGGATGTTTTACTTCCCACCATAACTCATGACTTGTGAACTTGCAGATTGCATCAACCACAAAATCCTTTTGTACCGCTGGGAGGAAATAAATTACATTTAATGTGAAAAATGAAACTTTCTTTTCCTGTTCCTCGGTGAACTGTTCAACGTGCTGAATTAGCTTCCGAACGCCTTTCTCAACCTTCCATTTGCGCCAGAGTGTCTCTGCGCTGATACAAACAATATGGAGATTGTCAGATTCAAGGCAGGCTATAAGAAAATCTTTATACTCCTCCCCAAGTTGCGGAGCGATAACTGAAAGAATTCCGTAGTACCGTCCTTTCTTGTTTTTCACAAATTCCACCAGTTCAGGCAGGTATTTATCCCTGTCAATCCGCAAAAGCGTTTCTGTTGCAAGACAAACATAATCCATATACAGGAAATTGCAGATATAGTCCTTGTATTCGCTGGTTAGGTACGGAGCAACTGTGTCAAATATCCATTTTTGCTCATTTTCATTTGATTTTGATGCAACCTCGATAATAAAAGGGAGATATTTCTCGCTGTTGATTTTAACAAGTTTCTCGGCAGCAAAGTGAGGTCCCCATAGTGATTCTTTTGTCTTAAGAAGTTCAAGATAATGGCTTTCAGGACCTTTATCTTTGGCTTTATTCCACCATTGTTGAGCATTTTTCTTAGCTTCTTTTGCCTCTTCTGCTGGATTCATATAATCGTCGCTCTCCATTTCATCAAATATTTCAATACCCGCAATCATTCTGAACAGGTACTGGCAACAGTCGCTATACCGAAGCAGTTCAAAGCTGTCCGGTTCAAAGTCGCGGCAGTATTCAAGGCATCGGGTCGGGCGCATATCATCAATATGCTTTATTAGATACGGCAGCGCTTCCCAGCCCATTTCATCTAACTTACATGCGGGGTTCGGCATATCTTTACAGCGAATGCGTGTAACGAGGATTGGGCACCCACCAGGCTGCATCATCTGGGTTGGGTCTAAGTCGCGCAGCCAGTATAGCCAATAAGATGCTTTCTCAGCAAAAGTCTTTTTCTCGAACTCTTGTTTTGTCGGCTCAACCCATTTCTTATCCTCGGCAATAAGGTTTTTGTAGGCGGATACCATGCTCTTAGCTTCCTTGGTATATTCGTTTTCCGGAAATTTAGATATAATTTCCCATCGCTCGAGCAGTTCAGTGCGAGGAAAACCGTTATTTGCATCATTTATTGCCTGCCATCTCGCATTTGTTGCTAAGGCATATGTAATATAGTTGACAAGTTCTTTATGCACACCTTGGTGACTTGCTGAGAACGCTTCTTTCGCATCATCTACAAGCTTAAATGCCAAATTAGTCATAGCCAGCTTCATAGCCCAGTGAGCGAATAGAGCGGCTTGCGCCTCATAGTCGAGATAATTTCCCACAAAATGCTTGCGTATGTCTGGATTCTTGCTGACAGTTCCGCGCATAAATCCTTTGCAGAACTTTGCAAAATTAAGTTCCTTGTAATTACCCGGAAGAGGCGTGCTTTTGTTATGATGATGCTTGTATTTGTCCCATTTCGCTGGGAGAGAATAATCTCGTTTATACATGTGTCTTGCAAAATTGTTGCTAAATATTTCGATTTCCTCTTTAGATTCTGAAAAGACCCAGCCAACCACGTAAGTGAATACCAGTCTGTCCTCATGGTGGTCAAAATCATGGCTTTTTTCGTATTTTCCCGTGTTGTAAAATACAAACTTCTTACCTTTAACGTCAGGCAGTTCGAGAGCTTTAAACATGCTGAAAAGCTCTCGATATTCCTTGTTTTGCGGTTGTTCTTGCGCAAGCAACGGGCAGAGAGAAATTATGAAACATAAGATAATTACGCTGATAGAACGCATAATGTTCTCCTTGCAGCAATTGAGAGATATAGATAATCCGAGATTTCCCAGATGAAACCTGTCTGCGACCATCGCAGACCCCTTCAAGCGTAAGATAGCACAAAAACAGACCTTGGGCAATAAAAAACTGCTACACAAAGCGCTTAGCTTTACTTCCCGCAGGTCATCTATTACGAAAGTTGCACTTTTCATTAGAAGGTGCGGTGATGACCTGCTGGAGGACAGGGGCTACCGGGAGCATCAAATTTAATGGATTTTCCCCGGATTTTAGCTAACATTTCGGGTTCTCGTGCGTATAATAGTGTGGAAGAAGGGTTAAAGGTTAAAGGTTCAAAGTTGAAG
>CAYWBA010000150.1:0-7928 GCA_964455955.1 uncultured Planctomycetota bacterium
CTACATCGTCTGGGAGCCTGCGCGGACGTACAAGAAGCTTTTCTGGTGGGTAAAGGTACAAAGCGGCGGCGGGCGGATTGTCGCAAAGTACAACAAGTCGAAGAACCTTATCGAGATTGACGGCTCCGCCTACGGCCTGTCCATTTTCCTGAACGACAAAATGGTCAACTTCAGCAAGCCGGTCAAGGTCATGGCCAACGGCCAGGAGGTCTTCAACGACTACGTTTACCACAGCGCGTCCGCGCTGCTTGAATCCATCCAGGACAAGAAAGACCCGAAACAGTACTTTACAGCCAAAATCAAGCTTTGAGCCAATGCCAACAAAGTAGGCGCAATCCTCACTTACATGTCTCTGTTTACAGTCTGTAAATAGCCTGTGTGGGTCAATGTTGCCGCAACTGCTTTCTTTTACTTGAGTTATAATCCGCGCATGTGCCAGAACTGCGCTCGAATTTACAGATTTACAGGGGGGTCGAGTTACATTTGCGTGGGATAGCGTGAAATTGGGAATGGCGCAACCTTTTGCTATATATACAAGTTGCGCAGAATCGCGAAGTGTGGGTGCGTGTAACATCTTGAACCATAACGAGTTGCTGCGAATTCAGGCACTTTACAAACCATCCTGAAAAGGTGTTTTTACCACGTAGTACACGGAGGTCACGGAGGAAAATCTTTTTCTTAATTCCGGGTTTGAAAACAAAATATTACTCTTTTCTCAGTGCTCTCCGCGTGCTCCACGGCAGAATTGCTTCTGTAGTATAGACGGAAGAGGGCGAAAAGTCTTTCCTCAAAAACCCACATTATTGTACGCACGAATTATAAAAATGTTAGCAGGAATTCCAGAAATTTTTCACCACTGAGGGCACGGAGCACACGGAGGGAAGAAATTTTAACTGGCCAGTGGAGCGGGTCTATCCCCACCAGCACACCCTCAAACCGACGTTTCGAACTTTCGCCGGGTAAGTAAACACAGATTGAGAGTGTAATCCCGCCGCGGCGGCTTGGAGTTAGGGACGGCATTTCAGTGGGGAATGTTTCTGTAGATGGTGAGAATCAGCCAGGCCCAGAGCTCTATGGCGGCGAGGGTGGTGCCGACAAGGGCGAGCCCCCTGCGTCCGACGCCCTTGCCGCGCAGCTTGCCCAGGGCCTTCATGCCAAGATATAAAGCGAGGATTGCGACCGGCGGTGTAATAACATAGCCAACATGGAAAAGCACCTGTGCCAGGGTGTAGATATACGATTCCCTGAATATCCTGAAAGTGAACCAGTACGCGCCAAGAACGATCGCCAGCAGAAGGCACCAGCGGGTCTCGGGCAGTATCGGGTCTGAAAACTCGTCCTCTTCGTCGTACATCTCAACCTCAATCTGTCTGAAACATAATACCATAAGGCTGCCCGGGTGGCAAGCAAGACCCTTATGCAAGTACAACTCACTATTTTCGTCCCTTGACGATGCGTGCAGATTTTCGTATACTACGGTAACTTTGACGTGTTTTGCATGGAGAAAACAAATGACTGAGGAACATGCGCAAGGCCCGCCATCCAGGGAGCCGCGAACTCAACTGATTACCGGTATGCATGCCGCACATACCACGTGGCGGCTCCTGCGCTGGCTCCTGTTCCTTGCAGCGCTTCTGAGCATGGTCTGCGGGGGGTTCCTGCTTGCAATGAAAACTGCCGACGTGCAGCACGAGTATCAAACACTGAAAGTAGAGAAAGTTGACAAGGAAGTGTTTAGCAGCTTTGCGGTGGGCGTGGCAAATGCTTTCCGGCAGTACTGGATACTGCTTGTGATAATCTTTGCAGCCGTGTTTACATTCTTTGAGCTTTTCATACACTCGCGGTGGAAGATATATGTTATCTACGCCTTGATAGCGATAGGCGCGTGGGTGTTCGTCCTGTATTCAATGAGCGTCCTGAATCTCCCGATTGAAGAACTTCGCAAAGGGTTGAGCGGTGGCCAGTAAGAAACTTGTCCTTGCTTCACGCTCGCCCCGGCGAAAGGAACTGCTTGAGAGGGCGGGTTATGAAGTGGAAGTAGTGCCGCCGCTGGGCGACGAGACCCCGCCGGATGGCGAGACAGACCCGCACCGAATCGCCTGCGCCCTTGCCATGCGCAAGGCGCGCTCTGTCTGGCTTAACTGCAAGGAAGGCCTGATACTTGGAGCGGATACCCTGACGGTGCTTGACGGCGAGATTATCGGGAAGCCATCCAGCCTGGAAGATGCCAAGAAGATTCTGCGGAAACTTTCCGGCACGCGGCATGAAGTGATAACTGGAGTATGCCTGATTGAGGCCGCCACCGGCACAGCCGTCTGCGCGGGCGGGGAGACCGGCGTACAGATGAGAAACCTGACTGAGGAGGAAATAGAAGAATACGTCTCAAGCGGCGAATCGATGGGTGCAAGCGGCGCCTACAAGGCGCAGGAAACAGATGAAGGCTTCATAGAGGAAATTGAAGGTTCATTCTCAAACCTTGTGGGCCTGCCGATAGACATTGTTGAGAAGCTTGTCGAGCGCCTCAATTCTTAACGTACCTCAGGGGGATTTGCTTCCTTCAAGCCCGAGAAGCCTGCCCACAGCCCCGGCTGTTTCCTCAACACTCTCGCCCGGTTTGAGGTCACAGAAAGTGATATCAGGGAATGAACGAAACCAGGTCATCTGCCGCCTTGCAAGCTGCCATGTGCGCCGGCGCATCTCGGAGATGGCCTCCTCAAGTGTAATCCCGCCCGCGAGAAAGCGTGCAACTTCGAGATAACCTATCGCCTGCGAGGATGTTCTGCCAAATCCCTTCTTCAGAAGCGCTGAAACCTCGTCAACAAGACCCTGCTCGAACATTGCTTCGATACGCCTGCCTATCCTTTTGCGAAGGTGCTCGCGGTCGTGCCGAAGTGCCACAATCCGCCTCGTATACTGCGGACGCCGCCCGCCGAACTGGGTCTGCAGCTCTGAAATGGGCTGCCCCGTCTTGTGGTAAACTTCAAGCGCGCGGATGATTCGTCTTATGTCACCGGCGCAGATTCGCGAGGCCGCCTGCGGGTCCACCCGGCTCAGTTCCTTGTGCAAGACCCCGGACCCTTCCTGTGAAGCGCGTTTTTTGAGCCGCGCACGGAGAGCCTGGTCACGCGCCGGCCCCCTGAACATTCCTTCTGTCAGCACCTTGATATAGAGCGGTGTTCCTCCCTCAAGCAAAACAGGAAGCCCTCTCCCGGCTACATCTTCAATAGCCGCGTCCGCCAACTCCACAAACTTTGCGACGGAGAAATCCTCGCCGACGTCTGCAACATCAACAAGGTGGTAGCGAACCCGGGAGCTGCCGGGAGGCGGCGGTTTGGCAGTACCTATGTCCATACGGCGATATATTTTCATGGAGTCAACGCAAATGATTTCAGTGTGGATACGGCGGGCAAGCTCGTATGCAACAGCGCTTTTGCCGCTTGCGGTCTGGCCGGTAATGATGTGGAGCAGGTGCAACCTGTTCTGCCACCTTCTACCTTGACATAACTCAACTTTTCAAAAGCTAACTAACGCTGCCGAGCCGGCTAGCTATGTCTCTATACGAAAAGTCTGCTTCAGCGATTTTCTGGTACTCGGCCTTGGCTTCGTTTTTCTGCCCAAGAAGTTCATAGGTACGGCCCAGGTCATATGTCACCTTCTTGTTCATCTCGTTCATGACGTTAAGGCCCTCACGCGCCTTGAGAAGATCTTTAACAGCCAGCTCGTACATGGCTTTTTTCCTGAACGCAAGGCCAAGCAGGTGGTGCGCTTCACGGGCCATCTTCGGGTCGTGAACTGTCTTTTGCAGGTTGGCGATAGCTTCATCTTCCCGGCCGCCCTGGTAGAGAAACTTGCCGTACCTGAACCGCAGCTCTGCGTCCGTGGGGTGTTCCTGAACGCGCCTGCCCCACTCCTCTATCGAGAAATCCAGTCTCTCTGCACGCAGACTGCCAACCTTGGCCTTGTTCTCCGGCGTAGGTACCATACGGTAGGCTTCCGATGCGGCCGCTATCTTGTCATCAAAACGTCTAACACGAAGGTCCCCCAGCTTCTCCTTGGCATAGTAGTCGTTGGGGCTTATCTCAATCGCTTTATTATAGGTGGCCTCTGCATTGTCATAATCCTTTATTTTCACATAGAGGTCGCCAAGGTCGCGATAGAGCCTGGACTCTCCGGGCTGTTGTTTGATATCTTCAAGCTTGCGTTCAATAGCCGACTTGACTTCGGCCTCAGAGCGCAGCAGGTGTCCCTCAGCCTCAAGTTTTGCAGCCTTTCCCGCATCCTTAATCTTCTTGCGGTAATCTGCGCCGAGCGAACCCATCCTGTCGGCTGTCGTGGCAGCCGCAATGTCTTTTCTAGCCCTCGACGCCTCCACGTCATGCGGAGAAAGTTGCAGCACCCTGTCGTAGAAGGCAGCAGCTTTCTTGTACTCTTCGCGCAGCTTGTAAAGCCTTCCGAGAAACCTCAGGGCGTCCACGTGTTTTTTGTCAATCTCAATAACCTGCTCGAAGTTGGCAATAGCCCGATTTGAGTATCCTGCCTTCGCAGCCGCATCGCCAAGCCTCATCAGCATCCCGACGTTGAACGGCGCATTGCGCAAGAATTTTTCGCACTCCTCTATTTCCTGGTCGTAGTTCTTCATCAACCCCTTAAAAACCGACTTGCCGAACGAGCCAAGGCCCTTCAGGAATCCTGCCCTGGGGGAAACACCTTTTTCCTGCCCCTTACGTATAGTGACATATCGTATCTCCCGCGATGCTTCAGGGTGGTCGGGATTGAGTTTGAGGACCTGCATGTAAAGGTCTATTGCATAGTCATAGTTGCGGCGCTTGGCGGCCTCCCGCGCCTTCTCAACCAGTTTCTCGTACTGTTGATTCTGGGCCATGAGGTAGGTCCTCCTTTGCCACCTTTTACCCTTACATAACTGTGCTTAACTTGGGTTTAACCGCAAGTCGAACATAACCGGCACCTTGTTGCCGGCCACGTGGCCGGTGGCTTCGCCACCTCCTCGTGCTGCCCGGCAAGCTGCTGTGAACGGTACGACAACATCCTGAATATGCCTGCCCAACTACCAGAGTTTACAAACAATGCCTCTATCTGTCAAGGGTAGCGGCGACTACAAGTACATAAACAAGGCAAGTCAAAATAATGCGCAAAAGCCCCGGCGTTGGACTGCGCCCGCGTTCAGGTGGCCGGAAAGTCTGATTCAGGCACTGGCGTAGGCCCGGCCGAGCCAGCCTGCAAGACGGCTGATAGCTGCTTCCTTCTGAACCGGCTGGACAACCTGGTCGGCAAGGGAGGTCTCAAGTTGCTTCAAAATGTCTGCGGAGCCGGAAAGTTCGCCCCTAACTTCCATGTCGCTGAAAGCCTGGCGCAGTGCATCAAGCACAATCTCCGAGTAGCCGGCGCGGTAATAAGTTATCAGGTTCTTAAGAAGAGCCTTAATATCCGACATGGCATTCAAGCTGCCATCGTCTGAGAAACAATGCGAAGTCTCACGGAACGCCTTGATGAGATTGTAATACATGTCATTTGTGGCAAGCCTGGCCAGCGGGTAACGGTGTACAATTGCAACAAGCTTGCGTACCAGCTCCTTTGGGCCACCGGGAACAGCGCCATCTCTCCCTGCGCCAAGCGCAACTGAAGGCCTATCATGGAGCGCGCCCCCCAGGTCAACACCCGGGCCAAATGCAATAAAAGAAAAGTACCGGTTGGGAGCAGGCAAGTTGGCGGTGCGTCCCGAAGTGATATCGTAAGTAATCACGCCCTCACTCGAGAGCACCGTCGTGTCATGGCCGGGTGAAAGCGCGAAGATTGCAGCACCTTCCGTGTGGGGGGACCTGTATACCCCCCCCGAGATGAGCGAAGTTGAGAGCCGCAGGAACGGGGGAAGCATGTCGCCCGCAGCAGCCATAAATCCATAACAATCGAAAGAAGGCGCGACTACAGCCATGTCATGGCGAGACGTTGCGGCGGAAAAGATAGTTTGGGCCATGGGCGAGTTGAGGGCGTCCAAATTGATTTCGAGGTCCGCCGCCGATGGGGAACCCAGGTCCAGCTTGCTCGGAAGTTTGCGATGAAGCGAGGGAACCTGCGGCATATCAGGCGCCGTCTTTATGAAGAGCGAATCGGGGAAGGCGCAGGGGTTTACATACCGCAAGTCAAAGAGCTCTTGTTTCGAAAACAAAATGTTGTGAACACAGGAGCGCTTTCGACCAGCGTGGTCGGCGCTGGAACGAAAGATTCGTGAGATACAGATATGCTCAGGTGACGGATGAAAAAGCGAGCGCAGCGGCACCTGCTTTACCCTGGGGTAGAGGGTGCTGGAAAATGCTTCAAGAATTCGTATGACGCTCGGGCTCAGCTCCGGAGCATAAACAGTCTTGTAGCCACTGATTGAAGTGTAAATATGGTGATACAACTTCAGCTCGCTCACTCCACTTGCCCTTCACTCTCACGTGAGCCGCTACGAGATACGCAGCATGTCAAAAATAGGCTCAACAATATTTATCGGGGTGTGAGTATTTTCCTTTCCGGGATAATACAGTGTGTCTTTAAGTATAGAATAGCCTGTCGCAGAGGTGTTGTAATAGCGCAACTCTCCCCCACAGAGTTTCAGGTAGTTTTCCACCGCCTCCAGATGCCGCCAGGACTTCGAAAGCTTCATCTCCGGATATTTTTCAGGGGGATAGATAATCGGGTACATGTCGCTCTTGGTTACTGCTATCGCAAGGTATCTGAGACTTTGAAACTTCCCTACAGGCCTGCTGGAATCAAGGTCATCATCAAGCTCCAGCCTGAAAGACTCAGGTATCCCGTGTTCCTGATAGACCTCTTTCATAGCGCGCTGAATGTACTCGCGCGCCAGCCCTGCGCTCTGGGATTCCTTGTGGTGAAGCTTGTACTGGAACTCGGCGATAGCATCCGCGTTCTGTATGCACCGCTCTATTATTCCCTTGTAATAACTCTTAAGTGCCCTCGGGTCGCTCTTGCGCTCGGCCATCATCTTTTGTACAGCAGCGGCCTTCTCCGGCGAAAGAGTCTCAAATATCTTTTCCAGCTTGCGGATGAAATCCCCCTCCTCTTCGAGCAGCATATCAAGCCCTTCTTCACCAAAGCGCTCATCAATCCTCTTAAGCCGCCCAAGCAACTTCTCCTTGATACCTGCAATTTCCTGTTTCATGCGCTCCTTATGCTCACGTGCCTTTTTCATCTCGGCAATAGCCTGGCGCAGGTCGTCCTGTTCCAATTTGGACTGCACATCCTCGGTATATTTGTCAAGCCTGTCTCTGACTTCCGAGCACAGGCAATTGAGCGCCCGCGGCTCAAGCGCTTCCTTCAGCACAAGGAAAAGGTCCTGGTACAGGAAATCGTTGTCATCATTCGCAGGGTCCACAAGCACAACAAACCCCTCGGCATGGTCCATCATCTCGATAAGGACCCTCTGCAGGGGGCTGCCGCTTTTCTCCGCCTGCTTGTACTGCGTAATGCCCTTGATAATCTCTTCGTAATCCTCGCCCGAGGTCTCTATCGTAACGATCTTGGCAATTGTCCGGTTGTACTTGCGAAGCTCCGTCACAAGGAAATACGTTGATATATCGCTTACATCCTCAATCTCCCTGCGTTCGCGGGCGGTGGCCGGAGACCACAGCATCTTACCTACGTAAGATGCATACTGCCTCTGAGCAAAGTCATAAACAAGGTCCTTGACTCGCAGTTTAACAGCTTCAAGAAGCTTGGGATTCGCGCTCCGTTTCGCCCGGCCGGATTTCTCAAAGATGTTCTCTACTACAGTCCGCTTTACATCAACTCCCTCATAAGGGAAGTAGTACTTCATAGACTTATTGGCCAGGATATCGCCCAGCATTGTAAGATATGTGGTCTTGCCGCTTCCGGAAAGGCCGATAACAAGATAAAGCGGGTATCTCTGG
>CAYWBA010000151.1:0-7926 GCA_964455955.1 uncultured Planctomycetota bacterium
CTGCTGAAAAAATTGTCGGAACACCTCTTGGAATACAGTTGCATCCGGTCCAGGGACAACTCGGACCGCGAATGTCTTGTTCTTAAGCTGGTGAAAGAGAGTTCCGTGGGTCTCTTTATCTATCTTGCCTGCTTTGAGAAGCTTGCGAAGGTTAACTTTTGCTTTACTTACTGACAAGTCATACTCAGTCTTTTTCAACAGGGTTTTGAGCCGCCCTAAAGGTATTTTTTTCTTGCCAAAGGTCTTGCCGTTGATGAACTCATACCCCCAGTTCTTGCACTCATCCAAGAACAGCTTAGCTTTACGACCTTTTCCTCTGTAAGAGGCAAGGTCGAACCCTCTCCCTGTTTTACTCGCGTAGATTACTTTTTCTCCTGCAGCGATTCTGCGGAATCTGTTAAGTCTTTCAAGGTATTCCCCCGCCTTCATACTCACTCCGGTTGCGCGCTTTGCCCGTAGCGCAGCTATGGCCCAACGCCGGACGAGCATCTTCCTGCGTATCCAGCTTAGTACGGAGGCAGCGTCGTAGGCGAAACAGGCAGCGGAAATCCACAGCTCTATGCACTCGAGCTGGAATTGATTCCTCATCCTGCTCCACTGGCCGCCTTTAGCGAAGAAGTCTTTCCAGAAATCCTCAAGCTGCTTGAGCGCTGCCGCGAGGTCCTCGTTGCTTGCCGCAGCATAGCCTTCGTTCCACCCCTGCGCGTGGAATTCACTTGACTTTGACGTTTTAGTTCTTAGAATCTGATTCTGAACTTGAGCACAAAAGAGAAAAGCATGGCTCCGGAAGCTAAGGATGCGCGTTCGCTGCTAAGTGAGTGGAACGAGGCCCGCCTCAGGAAGAATACAGATGAGAACTTTACGCTCGATGGCGAGGTAATTGTTGGCCCACGCGACCTGGCGATACGAGAGATACTTGTTGATAAATACCTTCGGCCTAACGTTCCTGACTTGGACAAACTGGCGCGTCCAACAACAGTCTTCCTATGGGAGCTTGGGGAAGGACCTGCCGGGTATATGCGGCGTGGTACGCGAATCGGCGGCACTCCCTGGTGGCCTGCAGATAGGCCTTGGCCCTACGGTTCAGACGGTGTCCCGCTCCGGTTTGCCGCGCAGATTGACTTTGGTATTAAGCACTCTCTGGCAGTAGAATTACCAGGAGACTTGCTCACCATATTTTTTTCGGAAGAAGAGGGATTCTGGGGCGATTTTACTTTCATATGGCATACTGCTGATAGTGGCACTGAACTCCTTCAGCCGACGCAAGTACCGCCGACCAACGTTGATAGCGAGTATATTCTCGGACCATTCTTCGGACATCCTTACCTCGCGCACGATTACGAACTACACAACCGAGGGATTTTCGAAAAGGTGATGCCTGAAGATAGCCAAGCTGCTCTGGTTGCGATTATGCAGGCAACGAAAATTGGTGGCATCCCATATTTCATACAGGGCGGCCCCTCCGACGAATGGGAACCGAGTTGGACATTCATTTGCACTCTCAGCAGCGTTTGGAACAAGTTCGGGTATATGGATACGCCAGAGGGGTTATTCTTGAACCAGCCTGACCCCTTGCCGGAGGTGGAAGAATTTATGTTTGGTGATGTGGGGCAAATATATATCTGCCTCGATAAGTCCGGTGTAATTAAGTACTGGTCAGATTGCTATTAGGCCGCGAGCACAGTTGGCGTCTAAAGGTGGTGCTATGCCACTCATCAAGGAAGCAAATTTCCGCTGACTCTCCTCATAATTTCATCTACATTGGGGAACTCGAAATGTTCCAAGCATTTTCTCAAACCATTTAACACTTGCTTGGGCTTAGGAACTTTTGCTTTCTTCTTGAATGGTTTGAAGAATCGTCTCCACCATTCTACCCAATCATTGGGCCTAATTGTCCCCTTCGCGTGGGCAACCTTGTGAAATTCTTTTCCTATATACTCCAAGAATTCCTTCTTATTCACATTGATGCCCGCCCTAGCAAACTGTTTCTTTAGAGCGCTTGGGAACAAGTGATGGCCTATTTTTCTGAGTTCTTTCGGAGTCAGCTTACCGAGTTTCCGCAACAGCAGTTTTTGCTCTTTGCTCGTAAGCTTGCCTCCTTTCTTTTTGATAAACTCATCTGCATAACTTCGTAAGAATCGCTCCAGCCCCTCGCCTGTCAGCTTGCGGACAGTGCCGCCAAACAGGAATATCAACTCACCATAGTTGTAGTACTTATAGATGTCAGCCGCCATCTGCTTGAGGTTCTCCGGGGTGAGGCCACGAGCTTCCAGCTCCTGCGCGAGCTGCTTGATGGCGTTGGTGTACGCCTTCTCCGATTCTCTAAGAATGGCGGCTGTATGGATTTTGTCCGCGACATCCTCCATTAACTTGCCGCCGACCATGGCGTATACCGGGACAAGCTTGCCGTCCTTGAACGTAAGGCCGATTTGGATAATCAGGTCTCGAACCTTCTCGCCCTGCGCCTCCTTGCGGCCGAGGAATCTGTTGAGCTGCTCGTTGCCGACCCAGAGCGAATCCGGCGCCCACAGCGACTCAACCAGCGAAGGCGAGAGAATCGTCTCGCGCGGGTTGTATCCGTGCTTGGCTATGAAATCCTCGATGATAATGTCGCCGAGACTTTGTTTCTTCCTGTACTGCGCCCATGCGACTTTCATCTTCTTTTTCCACAATCCGTTTATTTCGCCTTTGTAGATGTCTTCGCGCCGCAAGTTTTCTTGCAGCAGCTTCACCTTTCTTACAGTCTGGAGGTCGTAGCGGCCGGTCAGTTCAGCCTCGGCGCGCAACTGGATTTTGCGCACCTCGCGGTCGCTTAAGTCCAGGTTCATGTTGAGGCCTAATAGGACAAAGAGCGGATGGGCAACAACTGTCTCAAAATCAAATTCACCGGAGGGTTCCTTGTTGTAGTTGCCCTTGAATTGCAGCAGGGCTTGATATTCCTTCAGCTCGGAAGAGGTATCCGTGGTCAGCGAGCCGTGCTTGTAAAGCTCATCCAGACATTTCTCAAGCAGCATTTGTTCTTCAAGGCTCTGCCACTTCTCCCGCTGCCATAATGCGTGCATTTCAATGAAGTAGGTATAGTCAACCGGGGTGCAGAAGAGTTTGAGGTCGGGTTCGCTATGCAGGACAATCTCGACTGTTCCGTCCGGTTTTTCTGTTACTCTTCTGTCCTCGAAATCCCCGAAGTTTTGGCCAAGGAGCGCGTTGAGCCGCTGGAGGGGGCAGGAGAGGAACTGCGCGCCATCGTCCCGCCTGAGCAGGAGGTTGCCTTCGAAAGTCAGTTCCTCGTTGACCTCCCAGCCGCGTGTGGCGGGTATTTTTCGCCATCCCATGATGCTACCTCAGTTCCGACTGGCTGTCGAGGCGCCCGTAGAGCTGCTTGAGCGCTGCGGAGAGGTCCTCGTTGCTTGCCGCGATGTAGGTGTAGTGCCAGTCACGCAGGTAGGTCGCCGGTGCGCCATCTTCAGTCGTGGTTTCGGGTCGTACTGTTGTGGCGGATGAGCGCAGGAAGAGGCCGGGACATGACAGCGGCTCGACTTCCGGCGGAATTTCGCCCTTGTAAACGACTTCCCCGCTCTCGCGGATTGTTGCTTCGGTACTTGCACCTTCGAAGAGGATGGGGTCTGCGCCGTCACTTTTGAAAGCATTGCACTCAGGTACAGATTTTTCTATAGAGATAGCGTTACGGTAGCTAAGCCGGGGGGTGCCGGTTAGGGAGTCTCGGATAGTGTAAGTGACGGAGAGGGAGTTGCTGTCCTCGGAGCGGGAGAGGGAACGGGCGATAATGGCGCCTTCTTTTGGTTCGTATTCCCGGGCTGCGCGCTCGGCGCCGCTCCCGGTGAAGGTTGCGGTGTAGGTAGTTGTCTTGACGCCGTTCTCGACAGATTCGCTGACTGTGCGTTCAGCAATCAGGACCTCATCCGGGAGCGAGGAAAACAGCGACTCGAGTGTGAAGCTGAAGTCCGCCTCGGTATCGTCTTTGCCCGGTGTTATCGAGGATGAGGCGAGCTTGTAGCCGGGCGGGACTGTGGGCGCAAGCCCCTGCGCGGCCGAGTATGCGCTGACTCCGTAGGTGGTGCGCACAGTTCCGGATTTTGTGCGGGCGAAGGAGCCATCTTCGTTTTCGCGGTGGGTTATGGAGTAGTCAATATCAATCACTCCATCCTGAATGTCGTATATATCGGCTGTGATTTCGAACGAGAAGAGCAGGTTCGAGTCCCAGCAGGTATCTGAGCCGGACTCGATGGAGGGGCCGTCGAACCTGGGCCCGCGCTCAGTCTGGCTTGCGAGAATCTGCTGCAGGACTGTGTCGCCGTGCTTGAAGTAGACGTTGACCTGCTCTGTCTTGAGCTTGAGGCGCAGGGCGTTGTAGAGGGTATTCACGTTATCAAGCCCCGCCCCGCGTAGGTAGCCGCGGACGGGCCAGGTGTGGGTCTCGCCTATCCGCTCTCCCTGCGCGTTTCGGAGCGTGGTAATTGCCGGGGTGAACTCCGGCGGGACGTCGAAGATGTAAGCGCCGCCCCCGTCTCCTATTTGTATGGTTGTCGTACTCATGGAAACCTCCTTGAGCCGTGCAGGATTTTGGCCGGACTACTGTGCCCAGGACTCACTGACAGTTTCGTTACCGCTCGTTGCCGAGGGCAGTGCTTTTGAAAGCTGCTCGACGGAGAAGTACTGGAAGAGTCCCTTATCCGTTATCGAGGTTGAGAAAGAAAACCTGTCGCCTATGGCGAAGGCGAAGGGCAGCTTGAGCTCTATATCGGAGTCGTCCTGGGTGTAAGCGACGGTGACAGTCCCGGAGAGCCCGGATGAGCTCTGCTCGGAGAGGGTTACTTCGCCATCGCCGGAGCGCTGGCCCTGGGCGACGAGCTGGGTTCTGCCGGAGTCTTTGTAGACGCTGACGGTGCGGGTGCCGCCGGAGTCGCTCAGGGAGATGTAGAGCTTGCCGTCCGCGTCGGTGTTTGAGCCTTTAAGGGCGCCATCGAACTCCCAGTCTAAGAGCTGGCTGGCGTCATCGCCTGTTTCGGTTATCTCGGTTTGCGCAGTTATAGTGAAGGAGACGCCGGCGGATTCGCTTTCAAACTCGGTGCCGCTTACGGCGGTGCCGAGGCTTCCGAGCCGCGAGCAGGTCACGGACCAGTGCTCGGCTCCTTCGGTTGTCGCGTCAATGCAGGCGACCTCGAAGTCGTTGTTGTCGCGTGCCTGCTGCGTGGTTGAGACTGCCGGCATTGCTCCGTTTCCGGCGTTGTCCTTGTCGGCCGCGGGCGTTGTTGCGCTCACGGTGTTTTCCTTCACCGTATCCTCGGCCGTTTCCATTGCGTCAATAAGCGCCTCGATTACCCCGGCCGTTGTGGAGCTTACGACGGAGAGGTCTTCACGCACGGCTGTAGTGAGGTAGCTCGAGACGATGGAGACGGTCTGGTTTTTGACAGAGTCGAGCGCGGCCTGGTCGGAGCGGTTGGCGTTTGAGAAGAGGTTGAGAATCCGCCGCTCGCCTTCCGAGTCGTTGTAGAGGGCGACGAGCTCCGACATGACCGAGTCAAGTACGGTTTTGAAGCCGGTTGTCGCTGCGTCAATTTTGTTGAACTTCTTGATTGCCTTGCCGATGTTCTGAAATATCACAGTTTTGTTGTAAGCCATCTTAGGCCCCTTTCTTTGCTGTTATTCCCCGT
Source organism: uncultured Planctomycetota bacterium (assembly GCA_964455955.1). GTDB lineage: Bacteria > Planctomycetota > SKW154 > SKW154 > DAOVDS01 > CAYWBA01. The sequence continues at coordinate 5,673 of CAYWBA010000151.1, forward strand.
CCACAATGCAGTCAAGGCGGACAACCGCATCTGCGGTTGCGCCCGGCCTGCCCTCAAAGTTTGACTGCCCGAACTCGACAGCATGAGCGCGCGTGTCGTAGTAGCCGTCTATTGCGCTGAAGCACGAGAGGTTCTTGTCGAAGTGGTCGCGGATTTCGGTCGCGAGCCGCTCGATGGTTTCCCTGCGCCCGGCGAGGTCAAGGTCGCCGAAAACGAGGTGAACCTTGACAGAGTGGGTTATCCAGATGAGCGTATTGAAAACGCGCTCGCTTGTTGAGGATTCGACCTCGACGAGAGCGGCACGCATGCCGGGTGCGAACTTGCCCTCGAAGCTGTCCGCCACCTGTATGTTTTCGGAAGGCACCCAGCTTGTGAGCTCGCCTGCTATTGCCTGCAGTACCTTGCTCAGGGCACTTCCCGAGGATGGGATTACTCTCAGGATGTTTCCCGGGCCGGACTCGCTGGATTCCCCATCCACAGCCACGGGGTAGAACTCGTAGAAGCTGCCGGAAGTGAGGTCTGAGACAGTTATTGTGTCGCCGACTTCCGGGTCCTCCAGCGGCGCCGAGCTGGACCATGCGAGAACCCCGCTGCTTTTCTGCCTGCGGTACTTCACAACAACGCTGTCAAGGGCAGGGTCCGAGGGGAGCCGGGTAACCTTGAAAGTTATTGCAGTTCCGGATGTATTGGTCTTGAGAGCCATTTCAACATCGTTAGTCATTGCCCTTTTTCTCCTTCACAAGCAGTTCGGTGAGACGGGTAATTTGCCTCTGGAGCGCGTCGAGCTTGCTTTCTATGCGCGTCATGGCCCGGTCGTTATACTGCTTGAAGACCTCGAGCCTGACCTGCGTGCTGACAAGGCCGGCGCGGAGGTTGGAGTAGCTCACGAAGTAGAAGCTAAGCGCCGTAACAAGCGCGACAACCACCGAGACAACTGCGCTGAGTTTTATCGAGTGCTCTGCCATTTTCTAAGCCCTGTAAAGCCTGGTTATCTTTATGGTATCTGCATCCTGAACGCCATCGCCGTCCGCGTCCGGGACTATCCGGAGGTTCTTGAGCAAGTGCAGCCTCCGGCGGCGCAGTTCGCCCGCCTTGAAGTCGGCCAGGTCGCCGGGCGAAAGCACGTTATCTCCGTAGAGGACCTCACGCACCCAGGTGTTCTCAAGGTCTTCGAAGTCGGCAGGGTTAAGCATCTTGGTCGTGTCCACCATGCCCTCATTGATAATGCCCAATGCTTCGAGAGTATCCCACCAGCCCTGCTTCTTTATGTGCTGGTTTATCCGTGCAGTGACTATGTCGCGTATATCGGAGTAGCTCTCGCGGCTGCCGAGCCATTGCATTATGTCGGAATCCACTTTCGCCATTTCGGCGTCAGACGAGTAGTTAGCCATTTGAAACCTCCTGCGCTTTGCGATGTTTAGCCTTGCGGGCGCGCCTTGCGAGCAGCTTGCCGAGCTCCAAGCGCTCGAATCCGCGCACCGCGCTGTCCGGCGAGCAGTTGTAGAGTTTCACACCTTTTTCCTTCATGCGGCGGCTCATGAGCCAAAGGTCTTCGACAATCCTGTCTGCATGCGGGAAGCGTTTGTTCTTCCCGTAGCCGGAGTAGAAGTGCGACTGGCCCCGCATGTCCACGCCGAGTATCACGATCTCTGATGCGCCGAAGATATAAGCGAGGTTTATCGCCGGGACCGCGGAGCTGCGGGACCAGAAGAGCCCGTCGCGCCATCTCTCGGAGAGGGTGTCATCCCTGCCCATCGGGCGGTAGCGGGCGAACTGCGTGAAGTACGGCAGGTGCAGCTTCGCGGGGCAGAAGACAAGCGAGCCACACGCAAGTATTTCCTGCGAGTGAGCGGCCCAGACACTGCGGTCCAGGAACAGCAGGTAGTCTGTGCCAAGCAGCCTGAAGGAACGATTAATGCCGATTGTCGTAAAGGCGGAGAGCTCGGGGCGCCGGTCGCGTGCGGCAAGGAGACTCGGCCCGTTTCCGAAGACGAAGACAGTCTCGCCCCTGTGCCTGCCTTCAATTTCCCGCGCCCCCAGCACCGGCGGCAGTTTCTCTGCGGGCGCGGTGTCTGTGACGACCCTTCCTGCAAGAAGCAGGTCGAGGTACTCCCGCCCTTCGACAAAGACCTCGTCGCCTTTGCGGTAGTGGTGGTTGTACCAGATAGTCTCTTCCGTTATGCGAACCTCCGGCATTTTTCTCTCCCTGTTCCTGGCGGGTTTGGCCCGGCCCGGCCTGCGCAGGGGCGCGGGC
>CAYWBA010000152.1:0-7905 GCA_964455955.1 uncultured Planctomycetota bacterium
GGTCGTCGTTTCTCGCGCATGAGCCTTGGGGGAATGAGGGATGAAGCGGAAATCGCTGAAAATACTGGATGTTGTGTCAATCCTGACAATTTTCTTCGGCATCTTCTGGCGTCTTATGGAACGCCCCAGGCTACTTAAATTTGTTGCCGAAGCGGATGGCGGCATACGATTGTCTAATAAAACTGTTGTCGAAGCAGATGGTTTTACGACATTTTCAATGTGGGATAATTTCAAGTTCTGGATTGAGCCGTGGGATATCTTGTTCCACGCCGGTGTGGTTTTTCTGGCTACGTTTGTTATTCTTGATTTGCTTGCATGGCGTGCTGATAAAGAATCATCGACATGGAAAATAACCCCATTCAGAATATTGGAAATTCTGCTTCCTGTAACAGCTATTTGGAAACTCGCAGTGCTTTTATGGAGATTCCCGGGTTTCTTTCTTGACTCAATTCCATGGAGCTTCCTGATAGGGATGGCAATTAGCTGGCTCTTAATAAGACGGGCCATAAGACATGGCTGGGAAACTCGCAGCGGACGCAAAGCCTGGCGGTATCTTACTGTGATACAATTTATTTCAATGCTTGCTATTCTTGCTGGAGCTTTGCTATATCATTTCCCGTTAGGATTTGGCAAATCTTTCTCATACAACTTCTCGTTTATCTGCGTTGATGGATTTTTCGGTTTTGGACACGTCTTTGCAAATAAGTATCTGCTCTGGCCGGGGATTGTGCTTCTGGCGGTATCCGTCATCGCAGACCTCGCCACACGGCGCAAGCATGGCGCGGTTTCGGGGAAAGAGCTGAAAGAGAAAGAGGATAAATAGATGAAAAAAGCATTCTACATACTAACAATTCTGATGCTGCTGGCGAGTTGTAGTGGGAAGCAGGAAACGGATACTGAAAAAAAAGAATCGTCACAAAAAGCTCTTTACAAATTACCAAAGTGGAGCTTCTGGGAGTATCAGGTTACTCGCGATAAAAAAACAGGTATCGCTAAATTCCAAATATTTCAGAGCAACAAATATAGTAAGCATCCTGTAATTATGACAAACACAATCGGTCGCTCCGACGGTTATCTGTGGAGTATTTCCAATAGTTACCTTGTGTGGGATGTTGATGCATTTAAGAATTTAAGAGTTGTCAAGCTCGATGGCCAGCCTGACGACACATGGACTGATGAACAAGATATTTTGGGCGAAAAAAGGGTATACGTGAATAGAATTGCTGCAGTTGAGGATATTAAAACTCCTGCTGGACTATTTGAAAACTGCTTGAAAATAGAGAGTCGCTGCGAAAAATCTCTCGGGCACAATCTCTGGTGGGCGCCTGCATTCGGTATTGTGAGAATAGAATTTAATCGAACGTATGGCCTTGAAACTTGGCTCTTAACTTCCTCTGGTATAATTCCAAAAGAAGACATAAATAGAGAAGTAAAAGAGTTTCTCCGCTCGCATGGCGCACTTACGGGGAAAGAGCTGGAAGAGAAAGAGAAAAGATAGCGAGCTTATCAGGAGACATAATTGATGAGAGTTCTCATTACGGGAGCTAACAGGGGCCTCGGCCTGGAATTTGTAAAGCGGTACCTGAAACGGGGCGAGGATGTAATAGCAGGATGCAGGATTCCTGATGAGGCTGACGCATTGCACAAACTTCAGAACCGGTATCCTAACAACTTGCTGATACTCCGGCTGGATGTTACGCAAAAGAGCTTAAGAGAGAGTGTGCACAACAGGGTCAAGAGGAAATTCGGCGGCCTGGACCTGTTGATAAACAATGCGGGAATACGCTCAGGTGGAGACGAAGACAGCTACACTCTGGGAGACCTGCATGCTGAAGATATCCTCAAGGTGTTCAAAGTCAACGCCGTCTCGCCCCTGATGATGGTTGAACAGTTTGTCAATCTTTTAAGAGAAGGCGAGACCCCGAGGGTTATCAACATCACTTCCTTCCTCGGTTCAATCGAGTCCAAGACATGGGTATTCAGGTACAGCTACTGTGCCAGCAAGGCCGCCCTCAACATGTTTTCAAAAATGCTCTCACTCGAGCTCGAAGAGCAGGGGATTATCGTGGTGGCTCTGCATCCGGGTTACGTGAGAACCAGCCTCGGCGGACGGAACGCCCCCTTGTCGCCGAAGCAGTCTATAGAAGGGATGATTAAGGTCATTGACTCCCTGACTATGAAACACTCCGGCAGATTCCTCGGATGGGATGGCGGCGAAGTTCCCTGGTAAGCTTCGTATTCTACAATTGGCAGAGCAAGAATGAAAAACGGTGGATGCTTGAAGAGACTGCGGGGAAAAGGGTTTTCGCTTGTGGAGCTGGTGATTGTAGTCGCAGTTATTGTGGTAATTGCGGTGATTGCACTGCCAAGCCTCCTTTCCTCCAAGAAGGCAGCCAACGAAGCGTCTGCAATCGCCTCGCTACGTGCAATTCACAGCGCGATGAGAGTTTACGGCAAAAGATTCCACGCGGCCGGAACTCTCGAAGACCTGGCGCAAGCCGGGATGATAGACGAGGTACTCGGCTCGGGCACCAAGGCAGGGTATACTTTCGAGCTGAAAATGGAAAGCTCCATGAAAGACTCCGGCATAATCGCCTCCCCGACATCGTGGGGCTCGACCGGCGAGAGACGCTTCAAAATAAACTGGATGGGACAGATAACCTTCACTTCGAGGGAAGAAGACACCTCGGTTGAAGACGACAAACCCTTAGGCTCAAAATAGAGCAGGGGTTCAGTGTTTATTCCGCGTTGCAGGCGACGCGGCTTGCTTATCCTGCTTTGCGGCGGGCGCCTTTGAGGCGCTTGTTTTCGAACCAGTCGAGTACTTTATTGCGCTCCTCCGGCGGGACGCCGTGGCCGGGTATATCGAGTTCGCGGTAGATGTATTCGTAGCCGAGGGTTTTCAGAGTTTTGGCTGCGCGGCGGGAGTTCTCCACGCTGACCTTTTCGTCCTTGTTGCCGTGGATGATGTAGGTTGGAGTTGAGCGAAGGTTTTTCAAAACTGTTCCGCCGCCCAGGAAACCGGAGTTGGGGTTGATAGCTGCGAACATCTTTGCGTTGCGCGTGCCTATATACCAGCAGCCGCCTCCGCCCATTGAGTGGCCGCAGCAGAAGATGCGCTTCTTGTCTATATGATAGTTGTGATTCATCTCCTTAATCACTGTCAGCACGTACTTTTCTTCCGTCGGGTCGTTCCATGCGCCCGAGACTTTTTTCAGGACGGTGGGCAGAATCATAATGTAGCCGCGACTCACCGCCTCCGGGTACCACCAGTAGAGGTATTGCTTGCCGTCGCCGACGCCCTCGCCCCCGCCGTGCAGGAAGAGGATAAGCGGGTAAGGATTCCAGGGGTTGTAATTATTCGGCACGCAGATTGTGTATTTGCCGGGGTATTTGTCGCTGTTGAGCTCGAGCGCCTTATCCTTTATCAGCCCGGTCGGTGCCTTGCCCCAGTTGTAAACTTTTTCGCAGTAGTCAAAGGGTTTGATGAACCTGCACTTCTTGAGTTCACCGTGGAGCCGCCTGCGTTCTGCTATGTCCTCTGCTTTGAGGTATTTGCGCTGGAGTTCCTCGATTTGGGCAAGGCGTTTGCGTTCGGCTTCCGAGAGCATGGCTTTTTCATATTCTCCGGCTTTGAGCCATTTGTCTTTGTGGAGCCTGTATCCGAGAGCTTCGCGCGCCCCTTTGTGGTTGGAGTCGAGCTTGATAATTTCTTTGAGGAGTTTTCTTGCTTCCCGCCTCAGGCGGTTATTCCTGCACCAGAGCGCTAACTGGTATCTTGCTTCAATATCTCCTTCTCGCAGTTCTTTCAGCTTCAGGCTGTAGAGTTCTCTTGCAGAAAGCCATTTTCCATCGCGCTTCTGGAAGCCCAATGCGGCAAGTTCACCAATTGTTTTCTCGTGTTTCGGGTCAAGCTGAATTGCTCTGAGGAACTGCTTTTCTGCGAATGTCAGGAGGTAGTGTTCCTTGCACCAGATGCCAAGCTCGCAGTGTTTCTGCGCGTCGTTTGATTTTGCGATTTGCGATTCTTTTTCTTCGTAGATTTCCCAGTCAGTCTTTTTGCGAATAATTTTCTCAATATCTTCGCGGTAGATAACAGTCTCGCCTGTGATGGTCTTGACGCGGATATAATCTTCCGTATCCTCGATGATGCGGCCCTCTACCTGGCCGCCCGTGTTGAGCTTAATTATATCGGCGTAGGAGGCGCTTATTGCAAGGAGCAGGAGGCAAGCCGCGCAGATTAGGGCAAAATACCGGTACATATTCATCTCCTCTTTGATGTCAAAGTACTTATGTGATTTTGCGGATTTGTTCGAGAAGTTCTTTCTCCTTGTCGGACAGTTTCTTGGGCACGGTAATCATGACCTTGGCGAGGTGATTGCCCTTTTTGCCGCTTCGGGCGTGAATGCCCTGGCCGCTGAGGCGAAGTGACTGTCCCGACTGCACGCCGGGCGGGACTTTCAGCTCTGCTTTTCCGTGGATTGTAGATACGCTTACTGTGCCGCCGAGCGCGGCGGTTGTAAACGGGATACTGACCTTCGAGATAATGTTAAGGCCTCTCCTTTCAAAGTCCGGGTGGGGCTCAATATTGACAATGACGTAGAGGTTGCCGGGCGGGCCGCCCCGGAGACCGGGTTCACCCTGCCCGGCGATGCGGAGCTTCTGCCCGGACTTTACGCCTGCCGGCACGGCGAGGTCTATTGTACGGGGTTCGCAGGTAACGGGTATCTCGGTGCGCAGGGCGATTTTCGTCCCGTGGACAGCTTTCATAAACGGGATAGTGACCGCGTAGCGGAGGTCATGGCCCCGCCGCGGGCGGGCTGCGTCCCGGCGGCGGAAACGCGGGTCGAAGAGGTCGCTGAAAATATCTCCGAAGTTTGCGAATATGTCTTCTGTTGAGCGGAAGCCCTGCCAGCCCATGTCGTGCAAGCCCGCCTGGCCGCGGAGGTCGTATGCTTTTCGCTTTTCGGGGTCTGAGAGGACTTCGTAAGCTTCCGAGGCTTCCTTGAACTTCTCCTCCGCTTCCTTGTTACCCGGATTCTTGTCAGGGTGATATTTCAGCGCAAGCTTGCGGTATGCCTTCTTTACCGTATCTTTATCGGCATCTTTTTTTACGCCGAGTATTTCATAGTAGTCCTTTGCCACTTTGCAAACTCCTGCCACGGTTCCCAGCGTTCAATTTCCACGGGCGTAATCTATCTGTCCAACGACTGAACATAATCTTATATAGCAACAGCCTTCGCAAGTCAAGATTTCGCTGCACGCGCACGGTCAGGACTTCTTAAGAACTGCAAAAAGGGACAGGCCGAAGGGTATTTGGAGGTGAGGTACAAAGAAACGCTCTGAGGAGAACACGGTAGAGAGAAGCTTATTCACCGGCCGTGGCAGCATGAGAAAATCGTTTTTGGGCTGGCGGTGTGGGAATATGCGGCGGGAGATAAAGCGCCACGCAACTGCTGCAGGGAAAAGCAGGATGTTGAAGTAACCGCATTGCCTTACCTGAAACCCCACGCCCTCACATAATCGCACAAGCCCGCCTTTGGTGTAGCGGCGCAGGTGGAACTCGGCTTCGTCGTGTGCGCCCCAGAGGGAAGGGAAGGCTGGGACAGTAACGAGCGCGCCGCCGCCGCGGCGCAGGACGCGGTAGCTTTCGGCAAGGGCCAGCCAGTCGTCGTGGATGTGCTCAAGGACTTCAAGCAAGAAAACGGTTGCGAACGAGCCTTCGGCGAAAGGGAGTTGTTCAGCACCGCCCTGGACCGCGTATGCACCGTAATCTTCGTGCAGTCCGGCTAGCGGGGCGCCTGCGAGGTCCAGACCGACGCTGAGGCCACCGCTTCCGACAGAGAGCCCGCCGCCGTATCCGCAGCCGACATCAAGGCACGGGCCCTGTGGAAGGCTTTGGGCAAGGGCGTTGATAATGGCGCGCCTGCCGACAAACCACCAGTGCCGCTTTTCTGTCTCTTCTCTGCTTGCTCGAAGTGTCACGATGTGTTTTCTCCCGCCGCTATATTAGCAGGCGCGGGGCGGGATGTCCATCACTCTGCTTGCAAGAGTTCTGAAAAGGAGTGGGTGGTGGGAGTTAGAAGGAGGGCGGCATAATGTGGTTATTTATTCTCCCCGCCTGCCGCCGTGCTTGTTTACAAGCTTCGCCAGCTCTTCGTTATTGCGATTCATTGCTATATCGAACGGAGTATTGCCAAATTCGGTCTTTGCGTTGACATCGCTGCCCGCTGCAATGAGGATTTCCACAATATCCTTCTGGCTGAACTCTATAGCTTCATGCAGCGGCGTCTCGCCGTACTCGTCTTTTGCGTTGACATCAGAGCCTTTCGCAATCAGAAGCTCGACAATCTCTTTGAAGCCTCCTCCTGCGGCATAGTGAAGCGGCGTTTCGCCTGTATCTTCCGTTTCGGCGATGCGTGCGCCATTGTCCAGCAAGAGCCGGGCTATTTCCGCGTAGCCGAACAGCGATGCCCAGTGCAGGGCTGTCCTCTGGTTGTTATCCTTGGCATCTATGTCCGCTCCCTCTGAGATGCCCTCGGTGACCTTGGCAAGATTCCCTTCTTTCGTCCAATATATGACGCTCAGCGGCCTGCCGCCGTGCTTGGTGAGGATGTCCATGACTGCGTATCTTCCCAATTCAGATGCCTTGTCAAAGGGCGTTTTTCCTGAATTGTCCTTCGGATTGATTGCAGCGCCATTTGCAATCAGAAGTTCAATCGTTCTTCTCTTGCCATTTCTGGCCGCCAGGTGGAGCGGCGTGTAGCCTGATTTATCCTTCAAGTTGACTGCAGCCCCTTTGGCAATCAGAAGCGCAACAGTTTTTTTGTAGCCGCAGGCAGCCGCCAGGTGGAGTGGAGTCCGGCCTGACTTGTCCTTGGAATTGACTGAAGCTCCTTTAGCAATCATGACGCGGGCTGTTTCTCTCTTCCCATTCGCAGCCGCCAGGTGAAGTGGAGCCCGGTTCGACTTGTTCTTCGAGCTGATTGTTGCGCCCTTGCTAATCAGAAGTTCAACTGCTTCCGTGCAGCCCTTCGCAGCTGCTAAGTGAAGCGGAGTCCAGCCGAAGTCATCCTTGCTGTCAACAGAGATTCCTTTCCCGATTAAGAGTTCAACAACTATTTTCCCTCTCAATGTTGCTGCAAGATGAAGATAAGTCATGCCGTTACTTAACCTTACTTGCAGATTGAACCCTCTTCTAACTAACTTCTCAGCTTCCCGCGCGTCACCGTACTTTACAGCTTGCACAAAAAGCGGCCCCCGCACTCTTTCATACGCATTAATCTCGCTTATAAGTCTCTCGGCCCGTGTCTTTATTTCGATGTCCGGGCTTTTTGCAGCCTCTTTAAGCTGCGCAAATGCCGTTGCACCCAGACTCAAGAGCTTCCTGGTGGCTTCTGTACGAACCCAGTAGTCCTCGTCTCCAAGCTTTGCGATAAGGCTGGCTATCTCGTGCGCGAGTTCCTCATTTTCCGTTACAGCGGGTGCAGCCTCCGACAGTTTTCGGGCAGTGAGCGGCTGTTTCCCTCGACTGGCGGGCTTGCAGGTTGCGGTATCCGGGTGCTGCGCTGTTGCACAGCCCAGCAGGAAAGTGAGAATCACAAACATGTAAGATGTTCTTTTCATAACCATGCAATCAAGAATGAAGCCTCACGAAGAATACTCCTTTGCAGCCCTCTACTAAACTATACACTACAGGAGGGTGAAAATTCAAATTTCGTCAGGCATTGACAATACGGCGCTGCCGTTGTACACTCAGTATGTTGAGTACTTTCACCGGGGTACAGGCTTAAGATGAACTTCGTACTTGACTTCTTTGTGGATAAGGATACTCATCCCTTCGACATCGGCGAGATGAGACTCCTGTTTGCCACATCAGCCCGCTTCTACGAAAGGCTGAAATCC
>CAYWBA010000153.1:0-7812 GCA_964455955.1 uncultured Planctomycetota bacterium
GTGCCCGGCGTCTTTTCGCCCCGATATCAAGAGCAATCCATCAGCAATCGAATTGTGGAAACCTTCGGGCCCTGGAGCGTCTTGATTAGCCACACACCGGAAGCTCATCCCAACGACCTGCCTACCGACCTGGACCCGGCGGAGCTTATTCGCAACCGCGTGATTCAGATATTTCTCTATGGACATACTCACGAGCCCAGAATAGAACAAAGCCGGGGTGTCTGGTTCGTTAACCCGGGCCATCTCAAGAGACAGGATAATAAAGGTTACCCGGCGACCTTCGCCCTGCTGGACCTTCGAACAACCGATGCCACAGTGCAGATATTTGAACTGGTAGGGTTTAAGGAATACATGAGCAGGGATTTCCAGCTCAGCCAGGCGTGAAGCACGACTTCGCCCTAGAGCTTAGGCCTCTTGGGCAGGGTTTGGCGCCACATTTTGCCTCTCAACCGTTTTATACAGCAAGAACATCAGCGAAAGTCTTTGCCTGTTGCCCGTCACTGCGTTATAATTCAATGGTATAGTGCAGTTTTGCAGGGGGACCCGGTGTCGCTGCTCAAAAAGGAGTGGGCTCATATCCTTTTCACTACTTTTGTACCCACGGCAGTGGGAACTGGTGTGGTACTCTGCGGGCTGTTCGATTATATCGAGTTTCACCTCATATTCCCCGCCTCGCTTTGCATTTCAATTTTCCTCTTCGCCACTTTCATAATCTCGGCGCTCCCTGTCGGCCACAGGCTGCGCATTCCCCGGGTAATACGCAACATTCTGCGCTCCTGGCTTTCAAGAGAATTCTTTCTGGTATCAGGTACTTGGCTTCTTTACCTGGCGGCGGCAGGAGCTTATTATTACCGGATTGAGTACCAAATCCAGCCCCTTGTCACGCTCTACCTTTTTGGGTCCGCGGGTGTGGTTGGCCTTATGGCTGTTCTTCTGATGCAGCGTACGTACCGCTTCAGGAGCATTCCACTGTGGACAGGCAATAGAACTCTGACAATGTTTATTTCAACAACATTCTTGCTCGGCACAATCAGCGCAATAGGGTTCCTTTATATCTTTGCGGACAAGTCCATGACTGACATGATGTGGCGGCTATTCCCCATATTCTCCTTGCCCCTGCTGTGCGACCTATTCCAGCTGGTGGAGCTGATAAGTATCAGGCGACGCTCTGCCGCAACTGCCTTCGCGCTGCTAAGACTCCCTGTTTATCTTGCGGTATTTAATTCCCTTGGCCGCATACATGAAGTACTATACCTGACAGTAATAGTAATAGCCCTTTCAGGTGACATTTTCCTTCGAATAGTGTTCTTCCGAGAAGAACCGATAAGTTTTGGAAAAGAACTGGGCCGCGCCAGACGACAGCGGCTTGTCTCGTCCGGGTCTTAGGAATTTCGCGGGTAGCAAGCATGAAGGAATCTGAGCACGACACGTTTCATACAGCCTGCCCTTATGACTGCTGGCCTGCAGGTTGCGGCATGACTCTGCACGTGAAAAATGGCAAGGTGATGGCGGTTTCGGGAAAACCCCACCACGACATAAGCCGGGGAACGCTCTGCGTGAAAGGGCACAGTGCCGCTCAAATAATTTACAGCAACAAGCGCCTCCGGTATCCGAAGAAACGGATAAGAAGCAAGAAAAAAGACACGTGGAAACGCGTAAGCTGGGAAAAGGTGCTGGATACAATTGCCCGACGGATGGAGGCGAATATCAAGAAAGGCAAACCTGAGGCCAATGCCCTTTATCACTCACATGGCAACATGGTTCACAAGGCCAACTGGTCAATAGTTGCACCCCGTTTCGCCAACACGCTTGGAATGACACTCTGGGATGGCAACTTTCCCTGCTGGTACGACGTCGGCGTAGGGCAGGCTATGAGCGGCTACTGGGGAGTGATGGACCCGGTGGAGATGGGCAAAAAATCCCGTTGCCTCGTCAACTGGGCACAGGACCCGGCAGCCTCAATGCCGAACATGGTGCGGTACATAATGCGTCTCAAAAACCGCGGAGGCAAAGTAATAACAATCGACCCGCGAGTAACCCAGACCGCAGCTATTTCCGATACTCACATACGACCCCGGCCGGGAAGCGACGCTGTCATTGCCAACGCAATTGCAAATATGATTGTCAGGGCCGAGCTTTACGACAGGGAATTTGTCGAGAACCACACAAGAGGTTTCGAGGAATACAGGAAATTCCTTGAAGACTACACTCTCGATTACGCATCATCAATATCCGGCGTGCCTGAGGAGCAGATACAGCAACTGGCCTTCACCTTTGCAAAGGAAAAGCCGCTATGTCTTAACCTCTCACGGGGAGCGCTTGGCAAGCACTCGAACGGCTACATAATGGTGCACGCAATACTTTGCGCCTTCGCGCTTACCGGGAACATAGGCAAAGAAGGCGCCGGCACCATATGGGGAGAAACAATAGAGCTTGACACCGAACTTCAAGCCGCCGAAGCGCGTCCCAAGAAAGATTATCCAGCCAACAATATGAATTCTGTAATGGCCGCGCTCAACAGCGGTAACATCGACGTCCTTCTCGTCCTCGGCGCCAACCCTCTCCTGCAGTGGCCTAATTACAGGCGGACCTACAAAGCTCTGAAAAAAGTGAACCTTACTGTTGTCTGGGACCTTTTTGAAAACAAGACAAGCCGGGAAATAGCTGATTTCGTGCTGCCCGCGACTTGCTGGGCGGAGGAGTTAGGGCTGCACGCTACCCTGAAGAAGGTGTACCTCATGGAGAAGGCTATCGAGCCGGCCGGGGAGTGCGCGGAATGCTCAGAGTTCCTCAAAGCGCTGGCTAACCGCTTAGGGCACAGGGATGATTTCTTCCCCTGGAAAACCAAGGAAGAATTTCTTAATGAAGCTCTGAAAAGCTCCTGGTGCAGAGGAATGACAGTACAACGGCTCAGGCGAAGACCCGGCGGCCTTGAAAGCACGCCTGCATTAAGCAACCCTTACAAAGACGGCGTATTCCGCTCACCAAGCGGTAAGTTCGAGTTTTACTCATCAATCGGCCAGCTCCTCAGACTTCCCATGCTGCCGATACACCGAGAACCTTATCACAGTCCGCAGCGCTCGCCCGAGGTCGCTAAAAAGTACCCCCTTGCGCTTATCTCTTCCCGGCGTAGCACGCACTTCCTCTCCTTCCACGACTCCCACAAGGTAATCCCTATGCTCGACGAGCTTGAGCCGGAAGCACTTCTACACGTGAACCCGCAAGACGCCGCCAGCCGCGGAATCTCAGACGGAGACTACGTGGTAATGTTTAACGACCTCGGCGAAGCCCGGCTAAAGGCAGAGCTTACCTATGAAGTTCCTGAAGGAATGGTCAGTCTTAACAACTGCTGGCCACAGCTTAATGTTGTAACGCCAAGTTACGCACCTATCTTGCCGGAGGTAACAAAGAAGCTCGAATGTGGCGGTCAGCCATCGTACCAGGACGCCCGGGTAGAGCTGAGGAAAGATTGATGGCCCAGAGGTTCTTCGTATTCGACCCACAAAAGTGCTTCGGCTGCCATGCATGCACCGCAGCGTGCAAGATGGGCCATGGCTTGCCCCCGCCTGTCACCTGGCGCAGGGTCGGCAAGCTTCCACCACACCGCGGCATGAATGACTTAACCTTTATCTCAAGCGCATGCTGCCACTGCGATACCCCCGAGTGCCTCAAAAGCTGCCCCACAAAGGCCTATTACAAGCGCAAAGAAGACGGCGTGGTCTTGCATATTGAAAAGCGATGTATTGGCTGCTGTTACTGCGTGTTTGCCTGCCCCTACGGCGCACCCCAGTTCGACTACAGAAAAGGGATCGTTACCAAGTGTGATTTCTGCGTGGACAGGATAGAAGAAGGGAAGCTGCCCCTCTGTATCGAAACCTGTTCCGCAGATGCACTGAACATGCTTGTGCTTGAAGATGACGAGGACATCCCGGAAGGTTACTCGCGCTCCATGGAGGGCTTCCCGGAAATTCCCGGCATAGTCCCCAACGTGCTTTTCAAGAAGCAGCCTTAAACCTCATCGAGCTCACTCTGGACATACTTCTCTATTGTGGCAATTTCTTCCGCCGTACAGTCCATAAACGCAAGGCCTATGTCATAGCCACCCCCAACCTTCTCGCAGCGGACAACACGGCCAATTGCTTCGAGCGGATCTTCCTCCCCGGGCAGAAAGAAACGTACCAGAACTGTCGAAGAGACTGGCAACGGCGCCTCGAAAAACACCAGAATCCCTGCAGCACTTACGTTCTTGCTCGAAGCGCCGGAAGTGGCTATGTGCATTGGGGCTTGGGTGTACTGCTCGAACTCGACCCGCACATCGGCCCTGGCGCGCCGGTATCTCCTCCTATCCCGGTAGTCCACCATCATAATACTCCTCTCAGCTCTCCCTGAGTACCCTGGCCAGATAGCGGCCTGTGGCGCTCTGCGGCACCGCTGCCACCTTCTCCGGTGCGCCCGCCGCGACAACCTCGCCGCCTTCTTCACCGCCGCCCGGGCCAAGGTCTATAACCCAATCGGCTGTCTTTATCACATCCATGTGATGCTCTATGACTATAAACGACCCGCCCTTTTCAATAAGCCTGCTTATCACATCAAGCAGCCGGCTGATGTCTGCGAAGTGCAGCCCGATTGTCGGCTCATCCATCACGTAGAGCGTACTCGCCGCGCTCCCCCTTGCCAGCTCGCTTGCAAGCTTGACCCTCTGCGCCTCGCCGCCTGAAAGCGTTGTCGAAGGCTGGCCAAGCTGCACATAGCCCAACCCCACATCGTAGAGCGTCTGCAGGACCTTCCTTATCTTCGGATGATTCTCAAAAAACTCCAGCGCCTCCTCAATCCTCATCTCAAGCACGTCGGCAATGTTCCTGCCCCGGTAGCGGATTTCCAGAGTCTCGCGGTTAAAACGTCTCCCCCTGCATAGCTCGCAGCGCACAAACACATCAGGCAGAAAATGCATCCCTATCTTCTTCACCCCCTGCCCCTGACATGCCTCGCACCGCCCACCCTTCACATTAAACGAGAAGCGGCCCGGCGCATACCCCCGTATGCGCGCATCCTTGGTCATTGCAAAAAGCTGGCGTATCGCCGTGAAAGCGCCGGAATAGGTCGCCGGGTTCGAGCGGGGCGTCCGCCCTATCGGTCTCTGCGAAACCTCTATCACGTTCCCGATATACTCGGCCCCTGCTATCCTGTCATGCTTTCCCGGTTTCTTGCCGCCGCCCAAAAGTTTGCGCCTCAGCCCCCGGAGTAACGTCTGGCTGACAAGCGTGGACTTACCCGAGCCGGAGACACCGGTCACACAGATAAAGCCGCCCAGAGGAAAACGCACTTTGATTTTCTTGAGATTATTCTCGGCCGCGCCGTGCACCTCGATACATTGCTTGAAGTCGAGCCTGCGCCTGCGCACCGGGACCGGAATATGAAGCTTGCGGGCAAGGTAGAGGCCCGTAAGCGATTCCTTCACGCGCGCCACGCTCTCGGCCGCGCCCTGCGCAACCACCTCGCCGCCGTGGTGCCCTGCGCCCGGCCCCATGTCAATTATCATATCGGCAGCTCGCATGGTCTCTTCATCATGCTCGACAATTATCACAGTATTGCCGAGGTCCCGCAAGCTCTTGAGGCTCGCAAGCAGCCTCGCATTGTCCCGCATGTGAAGCCCGATTGTAGGCTCGTCAAGGCAGTAGCAAACCCCCACAAGGCCCGAGCCGACCTGGGTGGCCAGGCGGATTCTCTGCGCCTCGCCGCCGGAGAGGGTGGATGTGTTCCGGTTAAGCGTAATGTAGTAAAGGCCGACATTAACCATAAACCTTAGGCGTGCGGAAAGCTCGCGCAGCACCAGGCGCGCTATCTGCGCCTCTTCCTTGGAAAGCGCCAGCTTCTTGAAAAACTCGCGCGCATCCAGAATGGTCATGCGCGAAATCTCGTCTATGTTGCGCCCGCCGACCCTCACACCAAGCGATTCAGGCCTCAGCCGCGCACCTTTGCAAACCGAGCACGGAAGCTCGCTCATGTACGAAAGTATCCGCCTCTTAAGGTACTCGCTCTCCGTGGCGTTGAATCTGCGGTGCAGGTACGGAATTACGCCTTCAAACTCCCCTTCCGCATCACCGTAGAGTATAAGCTTCCTTTGCTCCAGAGGCAGGTGCTTGTAAGGCGTGTTCATGTCAATACGGAACCGCCGGCATACCCACCGCAGGCGCTCGCGTGAGTAAAACCCGAACCTGCGACCAGTATGCTGAAGCGGCGCTAAAGCACCATCCGACAGGCTTAAATCGCTGTCAGGCACTATGAGGTCTTCATCCAGCTTCAGCGTTGTGCCCATCCCGTGGCATCTGGGGCATGCCCCGTAAGGGCTGTTAAAGCTGAACATTCGCGGCGAAAGCTTCTCAAACGACACGCCGCACTCGGGGCAGGCGTAATGCTCGCAGTAGAGAGTTTCCTCCCACCTGCCGTCCCGCCGGTGCATTACGTTTATCAGCCCCTCGCCGAAACGCAGCGCAAGTTCCACCGAGTCCTGGAGCCGGCTTCGCACCTCCCGCTTTTTAACAAGCCTGTCCACCACCGCCTCGATAGTGTACTTCTTCGTCCTGGTGAGCTTGGGCACTTCCCTGATGTCATATATCTCGCCGTTTACGCGTGTCCTGACATAACCCTCCCTGCGTATCCGGGAAAAAACATCCTTGTGCCCACCCTTCTTCCCGCGCACAACCGGTGCAAGAAGAATCACCCTCGTCTCCTCCGGAAGCTCCATCACCTGGTCAACAATCTCCTGCGGAGACTGCTTGCGAATCGCCTTCCCGCATTTCGGGCAGAAAGGCTTGCCCACCCGCGCGAAAAGCACCCGCAGGTAGTCGTGAATCTCAGTCGTCGTAGCCACGGTCGAACGGGGGTTGGTCCGGCCCATTGACTGCTCTATAGATATGGTCGGCGTAAGACCCTCTATCCTCTCGACATCCGGCTTGTCAACCTGCTCGAGAAACTGCCTCGCATAAGATGAAAGGCTCTCAACGTAACGGCGCTTGCCTTCCGCATAAATAGTATCGAAAACAAGCGACGACTTACCCGAACCGCTTATGCCTGTCACGACCAGGAGCTTGTCACGCGGTATGGTCAGATTCAGGTTCTTGAGATTGTGCTCTCTCGCACCGACAATTCTTATGTGTTTGTCCGCACTGCCCACGCTAAAATTCCTCGGCATCCCAAACCCTTCATTATAACAAAATCCCCCCACACTTCAAGAACGTTTAGCGTTGTCCACAACGCTCCCCACAAGCGGAACGGTTTTGGAAGCACCGCGCCGATAGCGGATGTTTAGCCGGGTCGCCTGCGGCCCGGATGGGTTTAACAATTATCCCCACCGATAAACGGTGGGGCTTTGGAATATACCCGCGCCCTGAAGGACGCGGCTTGCCTGCATTAGACGCCGCCGGTACGCTGAAGCCCGCACCCACCAAGCAGTACAACATGCCACTCAGATGTAAATACTGTCAATGTTAATCTTCCCGTCCGCATCGGCCGCAAAGCCGTGCGCAGTCTGCGATACAGCGCATCGCGAAACATGTGACAAATTTTGTCACGCCATCGCAACCCCAAAAAGATGTGCCAAATTGAAAAATTTTTTGCTCTGTAACCTCCAGCCATATATTGCCTTACGCAAACCGGCCGAAATCGCAAAAACTTGTGTGGCCTAAAAAGGGCATTCTGGCGCGCTGATTATAGAGGGACGTGATGAAAAAAACGGCCATTTTTGCCACTGAGGCACGGAGACACGGAGATATTTAGCCGCGTTGCTTGCAACGCGTGTAATAAAGAATTTAA
>CAYWBA010000154.1:0-7808 GCA_964455955.1 uncultured Planctomycetota bacterium
CGGTTGTTTGAGGGGAAGCTCTATCACCTCTCGAATCTGCTCAATGATGTCATCAACGCCGCCGATGTCCTCGAACCTGGTTGGTGGGATGAATTTTTTCCTATTGCTGTCTTTATCTTCCTTCTCAGCCTCAGGTTCATCATCGCGACCCAGGCTTACTGTGATGCCATAGCCATATTCTCTCTCCGATTTCTTAGGTGATATACCCACAGGCCTCTTCTCGAGCGTTTGGCCATCCGGACTCTCCTCATACTTCACAACCCAGCGGTCCGTTTTCTTCAGGTTGATAGTATCTGGAAGCTTAGAAACCGCATTCTCAACTTTGTCGAAGCAGAAAACAGGGCACAAACCCAACCGCTTAATCTCAACCTCGCGTTGCAGGGCTTTGATCAGCTTACGCTTATCGATTTGCCAGAGTGTTGCAGACTTAAAGCGCCCAAACTCGTACCAATACTTACGTTCCCAAGCGCGATAGGGCACGAAGTAGTCAGAGCCTGGAAGGTGCAAACGGATTGCGGTCAGGAATTTGCAGCCCCACCCTTCTGTCTCGCCGTACAACTTGCAATGGTCTTCTGGAACCACTGCCTTGGAGTATTTCTCTCCGCATTGCAGGGTATTCAGGTACTCTCGCAGTTCCCTTAGTTCAACACGACGGTTATTGAGCAGAATCTCGCTTGACTTCCATGAACCAACGATCTCCCACAAGGATTCGAGCTTCCTATATCGACTTCTGAGTTCATCCTTGTCGATCTTGATCATGTTCAACTTGCTGCGATATGAAATAGGAACAAACTGGGCAAATCTTTTTGAAATGGCGAGTGCTTTGTCATAGTTAGGTGACGATGACTTGCCATAACGTATGGTGATAAGGAACTTCACTGCCTGATATCCCGAAAAGCACGATTGAGACTTCTCCCTACTCGGCAATCTATGATAAAAAAGCCATACTGTCAAGTGCTTTACGCATTCTGGTGATTCAGACCGAGCCGCGTTATGATTTTGGTGCAGCCAGTTCTACCGCCTATCCTTCTCCTTAAGAACCTTCGGTTCAGACAGTAGTAAGTAGAGCAGTAGAGCTGTAAAAATCTCCGCTCTCTATCCCCTTCAACTTTTTTTGAAATCGGAGATTTTCACGAATGCTGGCCGAAATCTATTTTTCTGATGCTGGTTTTGTTTTGGTGAATCGTTCGATGACGCGGCGCGTCATGAGTTCGGCGAGGATTTGGAGGTCGCCGACACGCTTAATGCCGTCGGATTCCGAGAACAGGACTTTGCCTGTGGAGATATCGAGGAAGCGGACGTTCAATTCGAGCCGGCCGCCAAGCTGGGCCACAGAGCCAACAAGCAGGAAATCTATTCCCAGCAGCTTTGCAACCTGGCCTGCTTTCTCAGGCTGCACCAAATCGGTCATGGAGAATGCACGTTCGGTCAGGATATCTCTTATCCGCTGGCGTTCGATGACCTTGAATGCGCCCGACTTCTCGAACGCGGTGGTGAACATCTCGGCGGCGGTGGTGCCATAGCCCATGCGCTCGACAAAGGCGCTTCCCGGCTGGAAGTCGACGACTGCAATTACCTTGTTGAGCGGCGCGAGCATGGGGCCGGCCTTGCCCGGTCGGTATGAAGCAAGGGTCTCAAGGAGAAGCTTTCCCGCTTCGACCGCGGTGTTGTGCAGGGCTGTGTTTTTCTCAAGGTCTGTAAACCTGTCGTGCAGCGCCAGGGCACGGGTCAGGAAGGAGACGCAGGAGTAAGCTTCCTCTGTGATTTTTCTTGAAAATATGCGCTCAAGGCTTTGAGCGTCCACCACGTGCAGCGTCAGTTCCACTTCGCCCTTGAGGGTGTAGTTCGGCGACCAGAGGGGTGCCATGACTACAATGCCGGGCAGGTAGCTCGGCCAGGTAAGCCAGTTGAGGCTAAAGGAGGCGCGGTGGTTTACTTCGCCGTGGATAACGAGGTTGGTGTTCTCTTTTCGTGCCAGCGAGATACAGGTAAGCTCTGTCGCGTCGTCAGGGATTTCGCGGTGGGGTACTATCATTACCCTGCTGAGGCTTCCTGAATCCTGGAGCAGGTTGCCTATTTTGAGCTCGGCAGCTTCGGAGAGGTCAATGGTGCGCTTCTCCGGGTCGAAAAGTCCTGTCGCGATTGTCTCCTCGCTTACATCGCGGATGCAGGCTACAGTTATCGAGATGCTGTTTCTGAGCCGGACCGGTTTGAGCGTTTTAAGAGAGGTTGACTTTGGCGCGACGCAGCCTGCGGCGGCGGCGAGCACGAGAAGGGCGAGGATAAAGCAGCATTTTTTAGCCGGCAGTTGTCGTATCATGTCTGCGCAATCATACACCTGAGCACTTGCGTGTCAAGCGAAATAGGCGAGGCCGGGTTGCGGGCAACGCAGTTAAGCATTAACGAAGTGTTACCGTACCTGTTTTTTTCTGGCCGTTACGTATGGCTGTGTAGGGAATCTCCTTATTTTTCTTCGCTTTGCGGACCATGCTGTGGAACTGCGTAAGTGCGCCTGCGCGTGAGAGCTTTTCACCGTTGAACTCGATAATGATATCGTTTTTTTTCAGCCCGCCTTTTTCCGCAGCGGAGCCGGGCACAACACGCTCGACGCGTATTCCGCCGTCTGCCTCGTCGAGGTTGAATTTTTTTCTAATCTCCTCGGTGAACTCGGCTGCTTTCGGGTAAACGCCGAGGCGGGCTTTGCGGGCGAACCTGCCGCGGCTGGACATATCCATCTCTATTGCGCCATCGTAGTTAGCGGTGCTGCAGGTGGTGAGGGCGACCATCTCGGCGATTTTTTCCGCCTTTTTGAAGTCACACTTATCAGGCGTGTCGGTAGGCATGTGAAGGTCCGGGTTCATACCGGTGCAGAACATTATGGCGGGTACGTTGCTTCTGTAGAAGCTCCAGTGGTCGGAGAAGGGAGCCATGCCGCCCTTGCGGATATCAATGTTGGCGTGGTTTGCATTATCGAGGAGTTTGTCAAGCTGCGGTGAGAGGGCAATACCGTAGACGATTACAGAGTCCGACCTGCCGCGAGATATCATGTCCATATTGAGCATTGCGACAGTATTTTCGAGAGGGAACTTGGGGTTTTTGCAGTAGTATCTTGAGCCGACCAGGCCGATTTCTTCAGCGCCGAAGCAGATAAACAGAATAGTGCGCTTGGGTTTAATTCCCTTTTCCGCAAAGCTTTCAGCAATTTCGAGTACGCCTGCGGTGCCTGAGGCATTGTCATCAGCGCCGGGGTGGATTTTGCCGCGTCCGGCGCGCCCCGCCCTGGAGCCGTACTTTCCCTTGCCGAGATGGTCGTAGTGTGCGCCGACTATAACCACCTGCTTGCTCGCCACCGGGTCGCTTCCCTCGAGGTAGCCGATAACGTTCCAGGAGTCGCCGAGAGAGGTGGGGAATTTTTGCGTGTAGGTCTCGGTATCGCCGCCGGGTGCCAGGCCGTAGGACTTGAACTGTTTGGCGATATAGTCACGCGCCAGCTCTCCCCCTTTATCGCCGGTTCCCCTGCCCTCCAGGAGATTTGAGGCGAAGTAGTGGATGTGGTCGGAAAGCTCTTTGCTTGTTATGGAGTCAAGGATTGCTTTCTTGACTTCTTCGGAAGTTTTGGGAAGGGATGCGGGCGGCTTTGGTGCAGGCTCGGTGCTCTTCTCTATGCGCGAAATGTCCGCCCTGTCAATGGTGAGGCGCCCGTACTCGGTCTCCACCTCGATCTTGTCGCCCTTGTCCAGCACTTTGCCGGTGATTCTTGTGCCATCATTGAGATAGACCCTGTCTGCAACAAGCACCTGCGGCAGGAGCAGGGCGAACAAGCACAGGACACAGACTGCGAGCAGTTTCTTCTTCATACGTCTTCCCTTTCAACGTGAGCACCTGACGATTGCTATAAGTTGATACGCAGCCGCCGGGCAAACATTAGAGATTGATTTAAGAACAAGTAAACAGCGCACCCTGCACCGGGCGTTGCGCGGCTTTCTATTTTTCGGCGGGCGGAAGGATGTGGAGCTTGCATCCGGCGAGTATTCTTTCCATGCTCTCGATATACAGGCGCGCGGCGGTCACGCTTCTTGAGTTGCAGTACTCCTTGAGCATCTCGTCGAAGCGCTGCGCCTGGCCTGAAGCCTCACTCTTTCGCCTGAGCGCGCAGGCTTCAGCTTTGCTGAGGAGGTGTGCTGCCCCGCCGCGGGCGGAGGGGAGGGTAGCGCTTGCGTAGGCGTGCGCTTCGTCCACGTATCTCTGTTTATCTTCCCTTGCACTTGCAACATCAATGAACGAGTCGGCGACATCCTCGGGAGGACCGATGTTGAGGAAGCTGACAGCAACCATCTGGATGCCGCAACGCCAGCGGTCGAGGTCAGACTGTGCGGCCTCTTTCAGCTCACTGAGGAGCGCGAGCCTTTCAGTGGTAAGAATTGAGTCAATCTTGGTGGATGCGGCGATTCTGGTCAGCGCGGCCTCTGCGGCTTTGGTGACAAGCGTGCCTGCGTCATGCGTTGTGAAGAGGTAGTTGGCGGGCTCTTTGATAATGTACTGAACCAATATCTCTATATCAACGATGTTTTCATCTCCGGTGATGAACTGAGCCACGTCAGGCAGGGCTTCAGTTTTGTCCTGCGGCACACCTACGGTGGCCCGCTTGATTTGCTTGACTTTCAGCCTTGTGGCAGACTCCACGGGGTAAGGAAGGTGGTAGTGAATACCGGGCGGGACGTGTGTTACGCGGACGTGGCCGAATCGCTGCAGGACGGCCAGCTCGTCAGTCTCGACAATGTAAATTCCTGAGATGAAGTAGAGCGCGATGGCGGCGGCGACGGCGACCTTCAGCGGCTTCAGCACGCCGGTGCGACTGCTTGAGCCCGGCCTGTCAGAGTTACTTGGAATCACCTGAAGTTCCTTCCTTCCCGCCGGGTCCCTTGGACAGCAACTGGAGCAGCTCGGAGTCTGCGGAGAGGACAAGCAGGGTCTTTTCGTTAAGGAATTTCTCGTATGCCTGGAGCGTACGGGTCAGCTTGTAGAAGTCCGGGTCCTTGCCGTACGCAGCGGCATAGGTTGCCATAGCTTCAGCGTCGCCCTCACCCATGATTTTCTGGGACTCTGCCCGCGCCACCGACAGTATCTGCTCTTTCTGTCTGTTTGTGTTCGCGCGTATCTTCAGAGCTTCTTCCTCGCCTTCTGCTCTGTACTTGTTTGCCATTTTCTGGCGCTCGGTACGCATTCGCCTGAATACGCTGGGCTTATTTTCATCGGGGAAGTTAAGCCGCTTGAGCTTGATGTCAACTATTGTTATCCCATACTGGTCAGCGGCGACCGTTGCACATGCAGAGGTAACGTTCTGGAGGATTGTGGGGATCTTAACCTTGCCCGGCTCTGTTGAGAGGAGGTCTGAAAGCTGGTGTCTGGCAAGTGCGGCGCCGAGGTTGGACGAAACTACATCGGCAATGCGCAGGCGTGCGCCTTCATTGTCACCCACTGTTTCCAGAAACCTCTTCGGGTCGCTGATGCGATAGCAGATGTAGGAATTAACAACGATGTTCTTCTTGTCGCTTGTCAGATACTCCGAGGGCTTCGGGTCATGGATGAGAAGGCGTTTGTCGAAGCGCATCACGGATTGCACCGGCCAGGGCAGCTTGAAGTAAAGCCCGGCATCTGCGATTGATTGCACGGGACTGCCAAACTGCGTCACGAGAGCAAGCTCGGTTTCGTCCACTGTGAAGAGCATACTTTTTGCAATCAGCAGGACCACAATGACAGCAACAATAGCATAGACTGTTTTCTTGCTCATTACTTTCTCCATGAGTGCAAGGCTGTTAGTTCTACCATTCTTCCTCTTCGGACCGCTCCTCTGTCTGCGTGTCTTTTGCCTGTCCACGCAGAAACTTCCCAAACAGAAACATCTGGCCAACCTTGAATGGCGAGCTTTCAACGCTGGGACAGACAACTACCTTTTCGGGAGTTGCAAGCACACTTTCAGCCATCTCCAGCAGCATTGTCCACCTGGTTAACTCTTTTGCTCTCTCATACTGCGCCTGTTTTGCCAGAAAATTGAGAGCCTCGCCCTTCGAGAGAACTATTTTTGTTTCCTTGTAGGTTTTCGCTGTTACCAGGCTGGCGTAGGCCTCTGCTCTGGCTTCTGGAATAACCTCGTACTGGTGCCCGAGTTCCCTGTTGACAGAGATGGCTTTCTCCTCGCGTGCGCTGGCGACTTCGCGGAAAGCTTCCACAACGTCCACCGGCGGGTGAGCATCCTGCAGGTGAACCGCCTCGACTTTTATTCCGCAGCCGTAACTGTTGAGTATTGCCTGAAGCATTTTCTTGATACTGTTGACCATTTCTACCCGGCCGGTAGTGAGAATTGCATCAAGCGTGGTAATTCCCACAACCTCCCTGATAGAGTGGAGCGTCGCGTCCCTAATCAGCTTTTCAGCCTCTGCGAATGCGAAGAGGTATTTTGCGGGGTCGCTCACTGTATACTGTACAACCGTGTTTATATCAACGATGTTCTCGTCTCCGGTCAGCATCAGGGCCTCATCAAACTTCTTTCTATACCTGCCACTCAGATGCATTGTTTCCCAGAGGTAAGCATCGGGCTCCTTCTCGCCCGGTTTGAGACCTGCTGTCCGAAAACCCGTCTCGATGCGGAAGACATGGTTTGCTCTAAACAGGGCGACTTTTTCAAATGGATAGGGGAAGCACCAGTTGAGGCCCGGCTGCAAGTGTGCTGGAAGCAGGCGTCCAAACCTCTGAACGAGCCCGATTTCGCCCGGGCCAACAGCGTACAATCCGCTGAGTACGTACAGGCACGCAGCGACCGTCAGGCAGACGGCGAGAACAGTTTTCCACCTGCGTCTTACGGCCTTGGCAGTGACGACAACAGCGGCGAGGCTACGACCGAGACCCAGCTTCACAAGAGCCCTGCGGAGCCTGACAAGCGCACGCCCCAAAGATGTTCTCTCGATTCGGTAAAAAGTGTCGTAGGACAGTGCCTTGCTTGCAACAAGTCCGGCAATGGCGGCGATAAGTATTTCAATGCCAGCCTTTGCGACCATAAGGGCAACCACAACAGCGGCGACATGGTCGAGCTTCAGACCAATCATCTGCCCGACAATGCCGACAAGGACTACGATTGAAGAATACATGTCTGCGCGTGAGTGGCTTCCATCAGCGATGAGGCTGGGCGAATCTTCCTCCTTACCGACCCTCGTCTTGTAACGCGCAAGGGAGTAGGAAATCACAACGCAGGTCAGAACTGCTACGACAGCGACTGCTGTGTTACTGAGCGGCGCGGCATCTGCGCCTTGGACTTTGAACAGAATGTCAATCGCGGTATAGAGAATCAGACCGGAGATAAGAAGTGCGACCATGTTCTCGACTCTGCTGAGCCATACTTTCTGCTTCTTTGATATTCTAATGCCTGCATATACAAGAAGTGAAGCGAAGATGTCGCTGGTGGAGTGCCACGCGTCCGCTACAAGGGCGAGGCTGTTAGAAAGCACGGCAGCAACAGCCTTAATTACGACAAGCGCAATGTTAACAGCAACTGACCAGAGAGCCGCCTTTTCTCTTCTATCCATTTCGCCTCTGAGCTTGTCAGCTTTCCGGCAGTTTCACTCGAAGTTTCTTCTTCCTGTCCTTTCTCAGAACAATACATTCTACCATCTTTGCGCCTGGCGTTTCATCAACTATTTTCTCGTATTTCAACAAAGTTCCCGCGCTTGGGAAGGTCTGCTTGTTGAACTCGATAATAATGTCGCCCTCTTTGAGTTTCGCCTTGTCCGCAGGTGAGCCGTTGATAACTTTCT
>CAYWBA010000155.1:0-4901 GCA_964455955.1 uncultured Planctomycetota bacterium
TCTGTAAATAGCTTGTGTGGTATCACCGCGTTGTAACATGCTTTTGGCATAAGGAGTTACAATAGCAGGCAATTCAAAACAGGTGCACCTGTTTACAGATTTACAGGGGGTCTCTGCTACATTTGCATGGGACAGCGTGAGCTTGCAATTGCCGCAACTCATTGCCTCATAAGGCAGTTGCGTCACGCCAATGTCTGTGCGTTTACGTAACATCTTGCACCCCAACAACTTCCAGGTCTGCCACAGAGACACAGAGGCACGGAGCAGGCACAACCTGTCCTTTTCTTTCTTAACCAAAATTCTCTTCTTTGTCTTCCTCTGTGTTCTCAGCTTCTTCTTCTCTTAAAATCATAATTACTTTCTTCTCTGTGTCTCTGTGCCTCGGTGGCCAAAATGGCCGTTTTTTTCATCACGTCCCTCTATAATCAGCGCGCCAGAACACCCTTTTTAGGCCACACAAGTTTTCGCGGTTTCGGTCCGTTTACGTAAGAGATTTAATAGAACGATGTTACGGAGCAAAAAAATTTTCAATTTGGCACATCTTTTTGGGGTTGCGATGACATGACAAAATTTGTCACCTGTTTTGCATTGCCTTCTATCACGTGCCGGGCAAGGTTTTGCAGCCGACATCGGCGGGAAGATTAACATTAACAGGGTTTACAAGTCGCGGGCTTGCGCCCGCGGGTGTATTTACAGGCTTTGCGCCCACCATCGGCGTCTAACGCAGGCAGGCGGCCACGGGAAAAGATGTTGCATGGCTATGCAACATCTTTTACAGCGCTTCAGTCGTTTACGGCGCGAGTATTTTAGCCGCGTTGCTTGCAACGCGGGATAGAAATCCGAGACCCGCCACCGTTTATCGGTGGGGATAATTGTTAAACCCATCCGGGCCGCAGGCGACCCGGCTAAACATCCGCGGCAGTGAATGCCGCGGGTTGGAATTATTCTACGGCGGGGGTGGTTTTACAGCTTACCTGCATATTTTGTCTAACTCTGCGTCTGACATTAACTCGCGCACGTGCATAGCTCCGCACGAGCGCAACAGTTTTTCCATACTGCCTTGTCCTGCAGCATCAAGCGGAGTCGAGCAGTTGATGCCCTTTGCGTTGACATCGGCTCCTTCAGTTATGAGAAGCTCGGCGATTTCCTTATGAGCGCCCCTGACTGCATAGTGGAGAGGAGTTTCACCATTCCTGTCTTTGGCATTGACATCAACTTTCCTCTCGTCGTACTCCCTATAGTTTACTTCAGTTGCAGAAGCTGCCCCCGGCGGGGCAGCTTTGAAATGGTAACAAGGACTACTTAGTTAGTTATGCAGCGCAAGGGTTGCGTGGTTTTATACGTCTAATCTGCTAAGAGGATAGAATACACGTGGCGCAGTTTTGGCTTGACTTGCAGGCGGGAAGGCAATAAGCTTACCGTATGGCATTTTGTGGGAGGGTGTCTGATGTTTGAGAGGCGAAGCGGAATAGTCTGGGTGTTTGTACTTCTTGTCTCTGCCTGTATCGTTGCGGGCTGCGGCAAAAGCAGCAAGAATGCGCCGATGCTGCCCGGGCTGAAGGTTGAGTTGACAGCGGGCACTCCGGCCGACCAGGCTGTGGCTGCTGATGCCACGGCGTCTGTTATGCACGTTCAGCTCAGCACGTTTCTTAGCACTGATGTATCTGTTTCCACAATCAGGCTGAGCGCCCAGGGCACCGGATACGACGAGATTGACATTTCTTCAGTTGAGGTCTATCTGGACCAAATCCCATACGACACATATACCGTGGGCGATACCCTGCTGGGTTCGGGCATCTTTGATGCGGATGACGGAAAAGCCACCATTAGTTTGGCCCCGGCGGTGTTGGTATCTTCCGGCACGCCTCGCAACCTGATAATCCGCTGCACCTTGAACGGCAATGGTCCTGATGGCGCCACGTACTCTTTCAGAATTGCGAGTTCAGCGGACATTTCAGTAGCGTTTGTACCGGGCGGGCCGACATTCGCGACAGGAACACCTCTTTCCGGCGCGACGCTGACCATAACTTCGGGCGGGGCAAAGCTCAATCTCCTTCCCGGCTCCAACCCTCCTGCCGACACTGAAACGCTTAATGTCAGAGATGGCGTGCCTGTTCTGCAATTCTCGCTGTACAACCGCGATTCAGGCACAATCACTGTGAACTCGGTCACTGTCACGGCAAGCGGTAGCGGAAACGACCAGGCAAACCTCTGGGCCGCGAATATCTACCTTGACGCCAACAGCAACGGCGTTGTTGATGCTGCCGAAGAGCCGGCTCTGGCAACCTACACTTACGCGGGTGATGACTCCTCCACAATTGTCCCGGTCGCCGCTTCGATAGCTGCAGGCAAGCGGGCTGATTTTCTCATCACCTATGACTTCAGCTCCGCGGGCACTCCGGCCCCTCCGGATAAAACTTTCAGCGCTCTTATCGCAGCACTGGCCGATATAGATGCGGAGGATGCGGTCCCTGTTTCTGTGACACCCACCGGGTCCCCCCCCATCACCGGAGCAACGATTACCATAGTTGACAGAGGTACTCTGATGGCCCGGTTAGGCTCTAACAACCCGGCCGGGGCTGTTGTCTATGCAGGCTCCGCCGACATTCCTGTTCTGCAGATTGAGCTGGAAGCAGGTATTCTGGAGGATGTGACGGTAACCGACCTGATGTTAAACGCATCAGGTACGGCAAACGACCAGATCGCCATCTCTTCCGTCAACGTTTACAACGATGCAAACGGCAACGGGCAACTGGATGCAGGCGAGACGCCGGCGCTCGGCACGGGAAGCTATTCTGCGGATGACGGGACTGTAGACCTCAGCGGCCTTGCTTTCACAGTCGGTGCCGGCCAGATTGAGAACCTGCTTGTCAC
Source organism: uncultured Planctomycetota bacterium (assembly GCA_964455955.1). Taxonomy (GTDB): domain Bacteria; phylum Planctomycetota; class SKW154; order SKW154; family DAOVDS01; genus CAYWBA01. The sequence continues at coordinate 2,875 of CAYWBA010000155.1, forward strand.
CTACGACTTAAGCCCGGGCGGAGACATGAGCTTGACGTTCATGGCCTATGTCTCTGCAGCCACAGACATACAGGCCCTCGGCGCTGATTCCGGCAAACCAATAACCCCCCAGGGCACATATCCAATCGAGAGCGAGACCTTTAGCATACTTGTGCCGGACACTTTCATAAGTGTTTCCCCGCTCAACATGAGGCGCTGCCACCACGCGCAGGTCACTTTCAACGACCCCACCGATGGCAAATGGAAAGTCTTTGTCTGCGGCGGCTACGATGGGACCACAGCGCTTGACACGGTAGAGATATACGACCCTGCACTTGACACGTGGGCTCTGATTGCGACAAGGATGGCCAACCCGCGTGTTTATCATACAGCCACCCTCCTATCTGACGGGCGAAGAATACTCGTTGCCGGCGGCGCGAACGACTTAAACACCACCGTTGGGACCCACAAGGATGCGGAAATATTCAACCCGGCGGACTCGAGCTTCACCCCCACATCTTTCCCAATGAACGCGTTCACGGGGCGCCAGCGCCACACCGCGACATTCACCGCCGGAGGGGACGTCCTCATATACGGGGGTTGGGACGGTACCTACGGTGTTGAAGTAACCGAGTACTTCAACCACAATCTGGACATGTTCACAATGTGCGTCCCAGGGCAATACGTAAGGGTTTTTCACACTGCAACTCGTATGAGTGGAGGGTTAATAGTACACACGGGTGGGTTAGGCTATCGAGTGGGAATTCCCGGTACATCTGACCTGCTTAACACTATCGAGGCCTGGAGCACTTCGCCGATAATTATGCCTCAATTTCTTGACCCCAGCATAGTGCTCACCAGCGGCAGATGCGGCCATGTGGCGGTCGCTCTGCCCGGCGACGAGCTGCTCATCGCAGGCGGGTATGCCGACGATGTCTGGGGAGGTATCATACCACCTTTTATCGGCCGCAAGACGGCGGAGCTCTTCAAGGATCCATCGCCAAACCAGGGTGATGAGACGATAGAAGATATTGTTGACGAGATGTCAGAAGTAAGATTCCTGCCCGTGGCAATGCTTCTGCCAAACGGCAAAGTCCTGATTGCAGGTGGTTCAAACGCTTTGGCCGCTGTACTCGACAGCGCCGAGCTGTACGACCCGGCTACGCAGACATTCTCCGACTCTTCCGGAACCATGTCCGAGGCACGCTGCGGTGCTACCTGGTCCATGCTCCCGGGCCCTGACGGCGGGCTTGGCACGTCGGACGACATGGTTCTGACAGTAGGCGGCCTGAGGGTCTACACAGGGCTCCCCGGCCCTGTCCAGATTGCGAACTCTGCGGATATATATGTCCCGTAGAATGACAGGGAGCCGCCGCCTGCAGCCGGGGGACAGGGTCTGTGTTCTGGTGCATAGTACGACCTGCTTTGGGAGACAGCAATGGCCAGGAAAAAAGTTCTTGTTATGGGCGCAGGTGGGAAAGATTTTCACCTTTTCAACTGTCTTTATCGCGATAAGGCCGAATATGAGATTGTAGGGTTCACCGCAGCCCAGATACCCGGAATTGACCACCGCACCTTACCCGCAAGCATGGCAGGCGGCCTCTACCCCAAGGGCATACCCATTATGCCTGAAGAAGACCTGCTGGATATTGTCAGGAGCAAGGGTGTGGACCTTGTCGTCTTCGCCTACTCTGACGTGTCCTATTCTTACATACGGGAGCGCGAGGAGACTGTGCGCGCCCTGGGCGCTGATTTTACAACACCCGACCCGCATGACACGATGCTGCCCGCCAAGAAGCCGGTCGTGGCGGTCTGCGCTGTGCGAACCGGCGCGGGAAAGAGCCCGGTTGCCCGCGAAATTGTGAGGATACTTACCGAACAGGGCAAGAAAGTGATAGTTGTCCGCCACCCCATGCCCTACGGTAATCTTTCTGCCCAGGAAGTCGAGAGATTCGAGACAATTGAAGACCTCAAACGGTACCACTGCACCATAGAGGAGATGGAAGAGTACGAGCCCCACATAAACATGGGTGCAGTACTATATGCAG
>CAYWBA010000155.1:4911-5392 GCA_964455955.1 uncultured Planctomycetota bacterium
GAAAGGGAAGCGGATGTTATACTCTGGGACGGTGGCAACAACGACACGCCGTTTTACAAGCCTGAGGTGCACATAACCATCCTTGACCCGCTCCGCGCCGGCCATGAGCTTACATACTACCCCGGGCGCGAGAACTTGGAGCTTGCCGACGTCCTGATAATAAACAAGGTTGACCAGGCTGCTGAAAGCGACCTTAAGATAGTGGAATCAAACATCGCGCAGCACAATCCTGATGCGACTGTCATGCGCGGCAAGCTGATTATCAGCATGGCCAATCCAGACTCTATCAAGGGGAAACGCGTGCTTGTAGTCGAAGACGGGCCTACACTAACCCACGGTGGCATGACTTTCGGTGCCGGAACTGTGGCCGCCAGGAAGTACGGTGCAGCCCAGATCCTCGACCCAAGGCCGTTCGTGGTCGGAAAGGTCAGGGAAACCTTCGACAAGTATCCTAATATCGGCGCCTTGCTGCCTGCGGTAG
>CAYWBA010000155.1:5402-7788 GCA_964455955.1 uncultured Planctomycetota bacterium
GTTATAGCACGGAACAGATTGCAGACCTGCAGGAATCCATAAACAAAAGCGATGCTGAGCTTGTGATTATCGCCACGCCTATTGACCTTTCGAGAATTATCAGCATAAAGGCGCCCAGTGTAAGAGTTACGTACGAGTACTCGGACGCCGGCGAGCCGACTCTCGCCTCAGTGCTTAAAGACATTTAGCTGCACGGAGACTTGGCCTTGAAATACGCCCGCGGTAAGATGTGCGTGCTTGCCCTTGGCGGTAATTCGCTTATCCGCAAGGGCCAGAAAGGCACTATCCACGAGCAGGAGAGCAATGCCGAAAAGATAACGCGGCAGATTTTCCCGCTTGTCCTGCGTGGCTACAACCTCATCATCACCCACGGCAACGGGCCGCAGGTCGGCCAGCAGCTTATCCAAAACGAGCGCGCAGCGAGCGAGGTGCCTGCCATGCCCCTTGACGTCTGCGTCGCCGATACAGAAGGCTCAATGGGCTACATACTCCAGCAGGCGCTCCTTAACGAGCTCCGCAGGCACGAAATGAAAAATGTCTACGTCGTTACGATGATAACTGAAGTCCTTGTTGATGAAAACGACCCCGCTTTTGCAAACCCCACCAAGCCTGTCGGCCCGTTCTACACAAAGGAGCAGGCCGAAAAGCTGATAAGCAAGGAAAAATGGACAATGATTGAGGATGCGGGACGCGGGTGGAGGCGCGTGGTCCCCTCGCCAAAACCAAAAAAAATCGTCCAGCGTTACATGATACGCGACCTGTGCCGCCAGGGAAACATCGTGATAGCCCTGGGCGGGGGCGGGATACCTATCTGGCGCAACAAGAAGAATAATTATGAAGGCATTGAAGCAGTTGTTGACAAGGACCTTGCCTCATGCGAGCTGGCAAAAGTCATTCATGCAGAACTCTTCATAATCCTCACCTCGGAGCCGGAGGTCTATCTTGATTACAACAAGCCTGCCCAGCGTCCCGTCCACAAAATGTCGGTCGCCCAGGCACGGCGCTACCTTGCAGAAGGGCACTTCCCGCCGGGCTCTATGGGGCCCAAGATACAGGCAGTTATTAATTTTCTGGGACAGGAAGATTCTACAGCGATAATCACCAATGCCCCGCACCTCAAGGCCGCGCTCAAGGGCAAGGCCGGCACCCTAATCACTCGTTAGCAAATTAAATGCAAATTGCAAAAAGCAAAATTGATAATTGCAGTTCATAATTCAAAATTTTCAATTTTACACTGCAACTTTGAATTTTTCCCTTTGAACTTTTAACTTCCAACCATCCTGCGCCTACTGCGCGCAGCCTGTTACCTGTGCTTTCTCTCGCGCCGTTCTTTAGACGGCTTGCTCGGCTTCTTGGGTGACTTCTTCTCGGATGGCTTCTTTGGGCGCGACTTGGGCGGGGGAGTCTCTTTGCTTTTCTCCTTTACCCGCTTGGCAGGAGCGCGTCTCTCCTGGTAAGATTTAACCGCCCTGTGCTTCGGGTGGGAACGCGGTACGCGAAGGAAACCCTGAGGAAGTGTGTGTGTTTCTCTCCACGGGCCGTTGTAGCCTGAACCACTGTACCACACGCTACCGGAACGCCAGTACCAGATTCCACCAAGGAAAAACAAATCTACCGAAACGCTGGGGGCATAATATATCCCGGCCTCCGGTATCAGCACAAGCCTGGGCTTGGCCCTGAGACTCGCCCAGCCAGGCCTTCCAGGTCTGTGGCGTTCCGGGTAGGTGCGAACCACATGGTACTTGGGGTGGCTGGCCGGTATGCGGTAGAACACGGCCGGCACCGTGGATACGACCCGCCACGGCCCGTTATAGTTTACAGAAATGTACCACGTATTGTTAGAGTACCAGTACCAACTGTTCTGATAGAAAAACAGGTCGGCTGATACCTCAGGTGCATAGTAGATATCTGCCTCTGGTACAAGAGCAAGCCTCGGCCGGACTGCCACACTCGGCCCGTGCACAGTAACCGCACCGCCGTGGCGGCCCCTGACCGTAACAAAGCACGCACCAACCACAAACACCAAAACAACTGCGAGCGCTATGCGCCACATCATACTACCTCCCATCACAGTAACCGGGTAATGCAGATTCACCAAGCTTTATTATACAGACGGCTCCCCGCCGTGTCTATGCAATGTATTTGGGTTTACGGACAAATTTATTTTCCTGCGTTCCAAAGGCCCTTCACTATTATGTATGGCAACCCGAGAATGAACTTGGCGACGTGAGCTGCAATGCCCTGACCCGCCGTTACGGCGATAAATTTCCTCAGGGCGGCAACTCACGCCGCCAAGTATGAAATCCCACGCAGAACAAATGCCCTACGAACTACTCGCCGTAAACATACACCTTGTAGATGGCAAAAAAGCCGAGAATGCTCATTA
>CAYWBA010000156.1:0-7727 GCA_964455955.1 uncultured Planctomycetota bacterium
AAACGCGCCCCGACCGATAAGGAAATTTCCCTTGCACTGTGGTGTGTGGGATATGAGAAAGTCTCGGTGTCCGGCGACTTTCAGACTGTGACAATTGCGGATGACGGTATGGCGCTTGACCTGTCTGCTACGGCAAAGGGCTACGCTGCCGACGAGGCTGCAAAGGTGCTGCGCGAAAACGGGATCAAGAACGCATTTGTCGAGGCGGGTGGAGATATTCGCTTTGTCGGGCCGCGCGGCGATGGAAAGCCGTGGAGAACCGGAATCCAAAACCCATCGGGCGAACAGGGGGACTACCTCGGAGTGCTGGAGCTTAAAGAGGGCGCGGCCTGCACAAGCGGAAGCTACGCCCAGGGTTACCAGTTGGGCAGGAAGCGGGCCTCGCACATCATTGACCCGCGAACTGGCGAACCCTGTGACCAAATCCGGTCGGTCACAGTGGTTGCGCCAAAGGCTTTGACGGCTGATGCACTTGCCACTGCCCTTTCCGTCCTCGGCGAAGAAGGCCTCTGGATACTTGAAAGGTGGGAAGGCGTTGAGGCGCTTGTTATTGCTGAAGAAAGCGGCCGGCTCGCTCACTACAGGAGCGGCGGTTTTGACAAGCTGTTAAAAAAATAGCCTTTCTTTCTCCTTGATTGGCGTACACTAACGATTTGAGTTGACACAAGAATCATCTGCCTATAAAATCGTGACTTGCGGGTATTTGGCAATTAGCGAGAAGCCGTGCTAGACGGGGAGTTAGCGGTGCCCTGTAACCCGCAAACCGCTATAGCGGGGTCGAACGCCTCTTTGAGATCTCTTCCGGCTTGTTGCAGCTCTCGGGCGGAGGTGTTGATGGCCGCGTCTCATACAACAGGCTGCTGCGAACCGGGTCAGACCTGGAAGGGAGCAGCCCTAAGCAGACTGGCCTGTGTGTTGTGAGGTTGCGTGGTCGGAGTCGAAGTTCGAAAAGCGGACATGTCGGAGTGGTCGAGGGAGGTGCACGGCTTTTCAATATTTCGCGCTGTCCTCCTCGCGGAGCATAAAATGTCATACGTAGTCCTTGCCAGAAAGTACCGGCCTGAGGATTTTGAAGACATGGTCGGCCAGGAAGTTGTTGCCTCAACCCTGGCAGGCGCGATTGCCTCGGGACGCCTGGCGCATGCTTACCTCTTCGCGGGCCCGCGAGGCGTGGGCAAGACTTCAATGGCGCGAATACTCGCCAAGCGGCTCAACTGCCCCAATAAGGCCGATGGCAAGCCCTGCAATACCTGCGAGGCCTGCCGCGCGATAGCCGCAGGCGGCGACATAGATGTCATAGAAATAGACGGCGCCTCGCACCGCAAGGTCGAAGAGGTAAAACCCATCATTGACAACGTACGCTACGCCCCCAGCCGCAGCCCTCATAAAATCTACATAATAGATGAAGTGCACATGCTCTCAAACCATGCCTTCAACTCGCTTCTCAAGACTCTGGAGGAGCCGCCGTCGCATGTAAAGTTTATCTTTGCAACCACGGAGCCGCAGAAGGTGCCTGAAACTATCCGCTCCCGCTGCCAGCGGTTTGACTTCCGGCTCATAACGGCGCGCGACATCCAGGAAAGGCTAAGCTACATCGCGCAGAAAGAGGGCATAAGACCATCTGAAGGCCTGCTTTCACGCATAGCCCGCGCCGCCCGGGGGTCTATGCGCGACTCGATCTCACTTTTCGACCAGGTTGTTTCGCTTGCCGGGGACGAGCCGGCCACTGCACATTTCGAGCAGGTTCTGGGCCTGACGCCTGTGGCGGCGGTGCGCGGCCTTATGCACGCCGTGGCAATCGCCAACGTAAAGGAGGTTCTTTCACGGGTAAACGAGGTTGTCGAATCCGGCCGCGACCCGGTGACTTTTGTCGGGGAGGTGGTGGATTTCACCCGCGACGCGCTTGTGCTTAAGGCAAGCGGCAACGCGGAGCTGCTCACCTACGCCGCACCGGAAGACCTCAAGGAAATTGTCCAGACTTACTCGGAAGACGACCTGATGATTATGATATCGCAGCTTCAGGAAGCCAGGCAGCGCCTGAGGCGCGAGACCGAGCAGCGGGTGATTCTCGAAATGGTTTTCCTCGGAATGGCGCGCTCGGAGCAGTTGCGAAGCCTCGAAGAGCTTTCCTCTGAACTCGGCCAGATAAGAGAGATGCTCTCGGGCGGGCGGGTGCCTGCGCCTGCGGCCCCGAGGCCTGCGCCCGCGCCACGCGCCACCCCGCGGCCGCCCTCCCCGCCGGCGCCCCAGGCTGAAGCTCCCAGTATCCCGCTTTCCGAGTTCGACCGGAAATGGGACGAGGTTGTCGAGGCCGTTGTTAAGACAAGCAAAAGCATATGGGTTAAGGCCAACTTTCCAATGGCGAAGCTCAGCCGGGTGGCCGACTCGACAGTAACGCTCCACTTCCCTCCCTTTGTCCTGGAGGATGCGAAAGGCTCTTTTGAAGAGATTGACCTGCGCAGGAAAGTGGAAGATGCGCTTCTTGCCCTATCTGGAGAAAAGGTTGAAGTGACGCTGGTGGCGGACGGAGCGCTTAGCCCCACGCCCCCGGCGCAGAGCGAGGAACCGAAAACCGTCGCACCTGACGAGAGCGTGAGTGAGACGGTGAAGCTTATACGAAAGGTGTTTCCTGGCTCAGCAGTGGAAGGAAAGTAATGTGAAAAACGTGGGTGGAACAGGCGGATTAGGCGGCATGGAGAACATGATTCGCCAGGCGCAAAAAATGCAGCAGGAACTTAAAAAGGCACAGGATGAGCTTGCCAAGCGCGTGGTCGAGGGAAGCGCGGGCGGGGGCGTCGTCAAAGCCTACGTCAACGGCAAGATGCACCTCATCAAGATGAAGCTCGAGAAAGAGGTTGTTGACCCCGAAGATGTGGAAATGCTTGAGGACATGATTGTCGCAGCTTACAGCGATGGGGCAAGAAAGGCCCAGGACATGGTTGATTCGGAGATGTCGAAGTTCACCGGGGGCTTGAACATCCCAGGACTGGGCGGCCTGATTTGAGGAGGATAGCAGTTGTCGAGCTACCCTCAAAGTGTACAAAACCTGATTGAGCTCTTGGGCAAGCTGCCGGGAATCGGCAGCCGGAGCGCCGAGCGGCTGGCGCTGCATATATTGCGCATCCCCAAAGAGGAAGCACTTGAGCTTGCGGAAGCTATTAAGGAACTCAAGAACCGCATCAAGTACTGCCACCTGTGCCACAATCTCTCGGATACCGACCCCTGCCACATCTGCTCCGGCCCGAATCGTGACAGAAGTATTATCTGCGTCGTGGAAGAGCCCAAAGATGTCACGGCAATAGAAAAGTCAGGCACGTACCACGGCCTCTACCACGTGCTCATGGGCAGGTACTCGCCGCTTGAAGACATGGACGAGTCAGCCCTCACAATTGAAAGCCTTCTCGGCAGGATAGAGAGCGGCGAGGTCAAGGAAGTAATAATAGCGACCAACCCGAACCTTGAAGGCGACGCAACTGCTACACTTTTGGGAGAACGCCTTGCAGGCACGGGAGTGGCTGTAAGCCGCATAGCAAGGGGTGTTCCCCAGGGAAGCCAGATAGAACACGTCTCCGGCGCGATACTCTCCGACGCATTCAGAGGCCGCCGGAGCCTGGAAGATTCATAAGGGAGCTCAGTTGCAGAAAGGCGACAAGATAAGCGAGTATATCCTGGTGGAGCCTATTGGCCGCGGCGGGTTCGGCCAGGTATGGAAAGCCAAGCACGAGATACTTCCCGATAAGTTCGTCGCCATAAAGATACCCACCGACGAGCACTTCATCGAGCAACTGCGAAGTGAAGGAATCCTGCAGCATACCCTGCACCACCCGAACATAGTCACAACGCTCGGCCTTTCAATCACTTCAACCCCCCCTTACTTTATCATGGACCTTATCGAAGGCGAGAGCCTGCGCGACAGGCTCAAGACAGCAGGCAAGCTACCAGTAGGAGAAGCTGTAAGAATTATCACCCAGGTTACAAAAGCCCTCGCCTATGCGCACAAGAACGGGGTCGTACATACCGACATAAAACCTGAAAATATCCTTATTGACAAAAACGGCAAGGCGCTTCTTTCAGACTTCGGCCTGGGAAAGGTGAGCCAGAACCTTTCGGCATCACTCGCACTTGAGGGCAGCCTGATAACAAAGGAAGGCCACTCCATTGCAGGCACCCTCGAATACATGTCGCCGGAACAGCAGCAGGGCGAAGAGTTCGGGCCTGAAAGTGATGTCTACTCGCTGGGTATCGTGCTTTTCGAGGCGCTGACCGGCGAGCGGCCCCAGCCACAGGATGTGCCGAGCGACCTTGTGGGAGGGGTGCCGCAGCAACTGGACCGAATCTTCACCAAGTGTTATACAAGGGCTGCCAAGCGCTACAAAAACGCCATGGCACTGCTGAAAGCCCTGAACAGGTTCCAGCAGGGCAAGAAGGATACGAAGACCGCGGCTGTTAAAAAAATGCCCTTCAAATCGGCCGAAGAGCCCATCTCAGGATGCCTGGTCGTTATGTTTATGATACTGGGCTCGCTGGCGGGTTTCCTGGTGGGGTTGGCTGTCTTTCGCCACCCCGTAACGGCAATAGCAGGCGCGGGCATCGGGCTTGTGCTCGGCGCCCGGCTTATACGTCCGCGATACCTTATCGTCACACTCGGCGGAACCGTAGCGGGCGCGGTCCTGGGGCGCGGTGTAATCGGCGCCCTCCTGGGCGCAATAGTCGCGGAGATTGTCGTAACCTTCATCGAGATGGGCAAAAGTCAGGCTGAATAGGACAGGCAGGCAACCACAGTGGCGATAACAAGGATAACAGAGCTCCCCTCATTGCCGCAGCGTAAAAAGGAATCGCACAAAGGCAACTACGGGCGCGTGCTTGTGATTGCCGGCTCGCCCGGCATGACCGGCGCAGCCTGCCTCGCGGGAAAAGCCGCTCTTCGAAGCGGAAGCGGGCTTGTCACTGTCGCGTGTCCCGAAAGCCTTAACCCCATTCTTGAGGTAAAACTTACCTGCGTAATGACCCTGCCTGTAGCAGAAAGCATAGACCACACTCTCTCAATGGCTGCCCGCCAGGTCTTGCTTGAGCGCACCGCGCAGAGCGACGCCGTCGCACTCGGCCCCGGAATCTCCCGGCAGCAGGAAACAAAAAAGCTTGTCGGGGAACTCGTGCGGGCAATCGAGAAACCACTTGTAATAGACGCCGACGGGCTTAACAATCTCGCAGGCCAGGCAGAGCTTCTCAAAGAGCGCTCATCACCGACCGTGCTCACCCCGCACCCCGGCGAAATGGCAAGACTTACCGGCCTTGCAATCGCCGAGGTCCAGAAGGCTCGCGAGAACACTGCCGCCTCGTTTGCCAAAGAGCACGGTGTGGTGGTCCTGCTCAAAGGACACCGGTCCGTGGTGACGGACGGATGCAGGCTATACATCAATGAGACAGGAAATCCAGGCATGGCCTCCGGCGGTACGGGCGATGTCCTCACAGGAATTGTTGCAGGTTTCCTTGGCCGGGGGCTTGAATCTTTCGAGGCTGCACAACTGGCCGCTTACCTGCATGGAATGGCAGGAGACATCGCGGCGGCCGAGCTCGGCGAAGACCCGCTTATCGCATCTGACCTGCTCGCTTCCCTGCCGTACGCCTTCATGAAGCTCCCGGGCCATGAGCCCCGGCAGTGGCCAGGCTTTATCACAGGTCGGGATTGACATGCACCAGGTTGAAGCGGAAATACTGGCCAACGGCAGGGCCGGGCCTTACATGCTTATGAAGCTCAAAACACCCGGGCTTGCAAAAGAAGCTCTCCCAGGCCAGTTCCTGATGCTCAAGGCCGCTCCCGGACCAGACCCGCTCCTGCGCCGGCCCTTCAGCATACACGACACCCGGCCGGAGGGAGTTCTCCTGCTTTACCAGGTGGTCGGCCGCATGACCGGGGCTATGTCGCATCTTACACCTGGTGAAAGTGTAAGTCTTATCGGCCCTCTTGGCCGCGGGTTCTCCATGTGCGAAGTAAAGCGGGCGCTCCTTGTTGCAGGTGGAATCGGCATCGCGCCCCTGCCGCTGCTGGCGAAAAACCTGGCCGCCGCCGGCGTGGAGGTCACCCTGATTGCCGGCGCCCGCACGCATGCCGGGCTTTACACCAAAGGCTTCGATACTGTCCACAAAACAGTTCTCACAACTAACGACGGCTCAGAAGGCAAAAAGGGCCCGGTGACAGTAACGCTTGAAGCACTGCTCGACGGCGGCTGCGCAGACACCTTTATCTATGGCTGTGGGCCCGGCCCTATGCTCCGGAGGGTAGCCGGCCTGGCCAGCTTCTACCACGTCCCATGCGAGCTGTCCCTGGAATCGCGCATGGCCTGCGGCATCGGCGCCTGCTGCGGCTGCGTAGTTGAGGCGCTTGATGAAGACGGCGAGCCCGGCTACGTGCGAGTCTGCAAGGAAGGCCCCGTCTTCGATTCCAAAAGGCTGGTCTCTTTCTGAAAAAAACCCCCGCCGTTCGCGGCGGGGATGTTCAGCAAGCCGCGTCCTGACACGCGCGGGTATTTGGCCGTGTGGCCCCCAACGCGGAATAAGAAATTCCAACGGGTTTTACACCAACCCTTGACTTGAAAGGGGCAACAACCTAATATGGAAGACTCAAGATAGTATCAAAACTCTTATCCTGGAAGGAGCTTAACGTGGCTGAAGCAGTAATTGTCAGTGCATGCAGGACCCCGTTCGGCAGGTTTCTTGGTGCCCTCTCGCCTTTCTCCGCAACACAGCTCGGTGCACTCGCGGTCAAAGAAGCCATCAGCCGCGCCGGTATCGAGCCCGCAATGGTGGATGAGGTAATTATGGGTAACGTCATCTCCGCCGGCCTCGGCCAGAACCCGGCCCGGAGCGCACAGCTCGGCGCAGGTGTCCCGCCGGAAAAGGGCGCGCTCACTATTAACAAGGTCTGCGGCTCTGGCATGAAAGCCGCCATACTCGCAGCCCAGGCCATCAAGCTCGGCGACCACGACATAATCGTCGCAGGCGGCATGGAATCAATGACTAACGGCCCCTACATCCTGCGCAAGGCGCGCACCGGGTTCCGCATGGGCGACGGCAAGCTGGTTGACACGATGATATACGACGGGCTCTGGGACATCCACAACGACATCCACATGGGCCAGACCGGCGAACTTGTCTCCGAAAAGTACAGCATCGGCAGGGAAGAGCAGGATAAATGGGCCCTGCGCTCCCACCTGAAAGCGCACGAAGCCACCGAGGCGGGCCGGCTGGCAGAAGAGATATTCCCGGTTGAAATACCTCAGAAAAAGCGCGACCCGATAACCTTCGACAAGGACGAGGGAATCCGGCCCGATTCGAGCCTCGAATCGCTCGCAAAGCTCAGGCCCGCATTCATCAAAGACGGCACAGTTACCGCCGGCAACGCATCCCAGATAACCGACGGCGCCTGCGCAACAGTCATCATGAGCGACAAGAAGGCCAAAGAGCTTGGAATAAAGCCGCTGGCTCGTATCGTCAACTACGCAACCGGCGGGCGCGAACCCAAGTGGGTTATGCTCGCACCCATTGAGGCGTGCCGCAAGGTTATGGAGCTCCAGGGCGTCTCCATGGACCACTACGATATTGTCGAGCTTAACGAACCATTCGCAGTCGCCACAGTCGCGCTCATGCGTGAGCTCGAGATACCTGAAGAAATACTTAACGTAAACGGCGGCGCAGTCGCACTCGGCCACCCCATCGGATGCACCGGC
>CAYWBA010000157.1:0-7637 GCA_964455955.1 uncultured Planctomycetota bacterium
ACCATCGGCGCTGAAAAAAGTGCACCGCCCGGAATCGTAAGAACCCCTATTATCGCAGGCAGGGCTGCTGAAGCAATCTTACGGTTTGTTACAAAGGTTCTAAGCGACTCTGTCAGCCGAGCCATCTGCCCGGACTGCTCAAGGACGATTGAGATAGCAAGCACCAGCGACACCAAGAGCACAAACCCCGCCGTGTCAGGCCGTGAGCAAATCTCAAGTACGGTCGTGCCCGTGGATAGCGGTCCCATCCCAAACAGAAATGCAACCAGGACCGCACCGCTTACAAGCGATATGCCGAGCGGGACTTTTTTGCGAATCATCAACACCACTACTGCAAAAACCCCGAAGACTTTTATTATCGCAAACACAGCCAACTCCACAGCAAATCCCGAGGTCGTATTAGCAGCTCAGAAACCGCAAGATTATAACACACTCCACCCGGGACCCGTAGTTCTGCATGAAAATTGTCTGCCTCTTATGCAACCAAACGCGCCGACCTTTAACCTTGCAGCAGCCTGCAGTGACGGTATAATATAACTTGATACTTTTGGTCCTGAGGTTCTGCCCATGTCATGGAGACTGCGGAACAGGATTTTCAGGGGCGGCGGGTTCTACCCTATCGTCCTTGTAATCCTCCTGGCAATAGTGATACCGAGCATCCTGCTCAGCATGCTCGGTATCTGGGCAATTGGTGCTGAACGCTCGCAGTTGCAGGAAAAAATAAGGCGCGAGGCGCTCGCCATGACTGAGAAAGTCGTGCGCGCTACAAGTGCCGCTCTCGAGTCAGCGCAGTTGGAAATCGCCGCCCAAGCTGCGAATCTCAAGAACCCTGCAGGCGCTCTCATTATGCTTGAGAGCCTGCGTTCAACACACCCTTATCTCTCTTATCTTGTAATTGTCCATGCGCAGGGTGCAATAGTCTATCCGCCCGTGCCCTGCCCCGAGTCCATGATTGTTTTGGGGCCCGCCTCTCCCGAGCTCTCTGACGCCTTGCGCAAGGCCCATAACTTCGAATTTACGCAGACAGACCTTGAGGCTGCCGCAAGGGTGTATGAGGAAACGTACAAGAGCGCAACTGAGAAGCGCCTGAAAGCTTCTGCCCTGCTCGGCCTTGCACGGGTTGAAGCAAAGCGTGGCGAATTGGAGCAAGCGGTCCAACTCTACCAGACAGCCGCGAACTCCTGCGGCGGCCTGCGGGAGGAGAGCGGGCTTCTCGTCGGGCCAGCGGCAACGCTGCGAATCGCCATTATCGCTTCGCAGCAGGATGCGCCGGAAGAGTTTGTGAAACGGTTATCAGCCGCGCACCAAGAGGTGGAAAACTGCCGCTCCCTGTTGACAGAGGAAGAAGCTGACTTCTTTGATGTTAAACTTACCTCTCTGGCAAAAGACTTCCTTGCAGAAGACACCAACAACCCTGCACATGAGGCGGCTTTGCGCCGGATAATAGAGAAAACAACAGAAAGACGCGCCACCGAGGAGATACTGCGCCGCGGGGTAGCTGAACTCTCGAGCAACCGCTTCTTTGACAAGAACAGTCTCATGGTCTACGAGCACAACGGCAAAAGCTATCTTGCGGCCGGCGCTCCTTTCCGCCTGGAAGGCAGGAGATTCGCAGCCTGCGCCGTTGCGCCCGTATCCCAGTTAGAAAGCCTGCTTGTCGCCTCTGAAGTTGAACGGCTGGCGACCCGCGAGGAAGTAGGGATAGCAGTCTTTCGCGAGGGCGCCGGTGTAGTCGCAGGCGAGGCGCCTGCACCCAACTCTTTCCGCCTCAGCAGCAGCAAGTTTCCCGCCCCGCTCTCGAAGCTTACCGCTGCCTCGTATCTCAAGGGCTACGAGTCCCTGGCGGTGCTCTCAAGCATCCGAACGAATATCTACGTGTGGGCGGTGGGGCTTGCAATCACCGGTATTATAGCAGGTGCAATAGTAACGTATTTTTCCGTAAGCCGGGCCATGAGAACAGCAGAACTCAAGAGCGATTTTATTTCCAACGTGACACACGAACTTAAAACACCCCTTACCTCGATACGCATGTTTGCCGAAACCCTCCAGGACGGCCGTGTCCGCGACAAAGAAGATGCAAAAGAGTGTCTTGAGGCAATAGTAACCGAGTCGGAGCGTCTGTCCCGTCTGATAGACAAGGTGCTTGACTTCCGAGTGATAGAAAAGGGCAAGCGCAAGTTCCATTTCAGAGAGGCCGACCTGAGGCAGGTCATCCTTGAGACCTTGCGAGCATTCCGCCGGCAGATGCGCGGCTATGAAGCCACTATATATGTCAATGTGCCGCACGACCTGCCGCCTGTCAAAATGGACCCGGACGCAATCGGACAGGTCCTGCTTAACCTGCTGACCAATGCCTACAAGTACTCGCAGCCGCACGACCGCCGGATATGGGTGAGCGCGGCCGCATCCGACGGAACATCTCGCATAAGCGTGGAGGATCGCGGCGTTGGAATACCAAGGCGCGAACTCAAGACCATATTCAAGAAGTTCTACCGTGTTGATGACTCCCTGACCCGCGACGTTGACGGCGCAGGCCTCGGGCTGACTATAAGCAAACATGTAGCAGAAGCTCACGGGGGAACAATAGAAGTCGAAAGCAAACCCGGTAAGGGAAGCAAGTTTACACTCGTCATTAAACTCTAAGCTGCCGCAAACGGCGCGTAACCAAGTTGCAACAGGGACAGAAATGAGCAGCGCATCCGCTAAGACCAGGAACAACAGCCGGAGCGCAGGTTCCAGAGCGGAGAGGATTCTCATAATCGAAGACGACAGGATGATTCTCTCCGGCCTGGAACGTAACCTTCGATATGAGGGTTTTGAGGTGGCCACAGCCTCCGATGGTGAAAAGGGTCTGGAGATGGCGGTTGACGGGAATTATGACCTCATAGTGCTTGATGTCATGCTGCCGAAGGTGAGCGGCTTTGAGATATGCAGGCTGCTCAAGCAGAACAAAATCGAAACACCGGTGATAATTCTTTCAGTCAAAAGCCAGGAGTCCGACAAGATAAGGGGCCTGAACCTCGGCGCTGACGACTATATCTCAAAGCCGTTCAGCGTTAAGGAGCTCATCGCGCGGATAAACGCCGTGCTGCGCAGAAGGCGCCGCGAGGAAAGTATTCACAAAACTTTTTCTTTCGGCGATGTAGCTGTTGACTTTCAAGGTCAATCCGTAAAGCGCAAAAAGAAGCGTGTTGACCTTTCAGCAAGAGAATTCAAACTGCTCCAGTTCTTCATCCGCAACCGCGGAAAGGTCCTTGACAGAAACACCATTCTCAACCACGTCTGGGGCTACGATTACTACGGCACTGCGCGCACTGTTGACAACTTTGTCAACAGACTGAGACAAAAGTTTGAAAAAGACCCGAACAAGCCCAAATACATCGTGACCGTGTTTGGAGTTGGGTACAAGTTTGAACCTCAGTAAATATGGGCCTTCCAGGCCTTGGTGCATTTATTTGGACTTAATCGCGCAGCCATCTCGCAAACTTTTTTTTCACTTTTTTCATCGCGTTGGCAAAATTCATTTGTCAACTTCATCTCATGTAATATAATTCAGTAAATGCAGCGCAAGGTGCGCGGCATGCAAACCTGTTGGAGTGGAGGGTGGATATGGCGAAAGCTGTAAAGAAGAAAGCTGCGGCCAAGAAGAAAACCGCAAAGAAAAAGCCGGCCAAGAAAAAAGTTGCAAAGAAGAAAAAGCCGGCCAAGAAAAAAGTTGTAAAGAAGAAGACGGCCAAGAAGAAGGTCGCAAAGAGGAAGCCGGCGAAGAAAAAAGTTGTAAAGAAGAAAAAGCCGGCCAAGAAGAAGGTAGCAAAGAAGAAGACGGCGAAGAAAAAACCCGCAAAGAAGAAGACCGCGAAGAAGAAGAAAAGATAGCGGGAAAAATACAGACATACGTGAGCCAATATTCGTGCAAACGTAATGGGTAGAAGCTGTCTCTTTCAATAACTGGATTAAAAGAGAGCCACAGCTAAAGTGGCTCTTTCTCTTTAGTGCAGGTGGAAAGTTTTTTTGAGAAACCCGGAAATATAGTCTTGACATTCTGCCAGGCCAAGTTTAATAGTATTCGCGTTCGAAAAACTTGCAATATTTCTGCTGAAAACAAGCGGTATTCGGTTCCACAAACTGATTTTGCAGGGGGACTGGCATGACAGTCAAAATTATCGCTATTGACGCTTGCACAGGGTGCAGCTCCTGCGTTGACGTATGCCCTTGCGAGGTTCTCGAAGTGACTGACGAGAAGGTTGTCATCGCACAGCCCGATGAGTGCGTTGACTGCGGTGCATGCGTTGACGAGTGCCCGAACGATGTGCTTGAGGTGCAAGAATAAACAAAAAGGGCAAGACACCCAACAAGAAGGCCCTCCTCAGAGGGCTTTCTTAACTTATCCCCACAAAAAACTCAGTCAATCACATGCAACCAGTCCTTCAGCAGAAAGCTGACCCTGCCTATGAGCAGCGACATACGTCCCATCACCGTATAGCCGAAGCCGGCACCGAAGGCAATCATAAGGAAAGATATACCCACCTTGGAAACAGCTTTTACGGGACCTTTGTGTTCAACGGAGAAGAAGAAGTGTACCAGCACGCAAATAACACCGACGAGCACAAGAATGGGGCTCCAGGCAGCTAAAACTTCCCAGAACCCGCCCCCTGAAAACATCGCCTTGAAGCTTAAGGGAGTAATTGCGCTCTTGGCTTGAGCAAAGACGTAGGTCTTAATAACTCTTGGAATCTGCATGCCGCAACCCATGCCGACGTAGAACGCGATAGACCAGCGTGAGAGCCACGCATACTTGGGAATAAACCTTGAGAGCATAAGCACGCCGAAAAAAGCTGGTATGACCAGGAGGAAATCCGGACTCTTGCCTTCTTCAGGCCTAAACAGCGGATTGATCAGGTTTGGAAGCAGGTTTGCATAGTATGCCTGTATTATCATGTAGCCAAGAGATATTCCGACATAGAGATGCTCGGCCAGTTTGAACACCGGGTTGTCTTTGTAGAGAAAAGAATACATCGCAAGCGTCAGCCCCGCGGCGATAATGATGCCAAAGCCGGTCCAGAAATTACCTTTCGAGAAGTCAACTGTCCCGGTGGCAATCAACGCGATGTTGACAACCACGAACACAGTTACCACTATCCCTACAGTTATTGCGGTGCCATAGCCTTTCATCTTTATCTCCTAAGCTTTCCCGGTCTTCCTGGTAGTGAAGTAAGCAATGTTGCCAAGAATAACAAAGATTACGATGACGACATGTGTAATTGACTGTGCATCCATGCCCGCGGTGGCTTTGGCGGGGTTCTCTATCAGCTTTTCGTACTCGGCGGCGCCCTTCAGGCCGCCCAGCAGGCCGTCAAGCTGACCGGAATTAAGAAACGGGTAGAAGTCCGCCGCCATAACTCCGGTGCAGCCCCCTCCCAGCTTGAACCCATACTGGTCGGAGCCGTATGTTATCCACTGCTCAAGACCCGGCACGCCGGCTGCAATGTTCACCGCATAGTCCATGTCCTTCAGGCTGTTTATTCCCTCAAGGGCCGGTATCTCGCTTGTCTTTGTCCCTCTCTGGTCCTGTGGGAATGCTGTCTTAAGGTCCTGCCCCATTGTCACTATAACGCTCACACCACCTGTCTTGAACCCAAGATTGACGTAATCCTCTCCCTCAACCTTTCCGTATTCCACGGAAGTAACCTCAAACGCACGCGTAATTAAACCTGGCCCACCCGGCCAGAGCGTCATAGTGACAACCTTCAGGTCCTTCTTGAAGCAATGGCGAACCAGCGCAAGCGTCATGGGATAGAGCTCGGGCTCGGACGCAGGGTCGTAGTCGTTGGCTACCAGGACCACGCTGCCCGGCGGAAGCGCGTCTATCGAGTCAAATACGCTCCTCACTTCATCGGTAATCCTTATGGGCAACCCCAGCGGCGCCAGAAGGGGTATAACCACGGCAGCCGCTATCAACAGAAATATAATTCTCCTGTCAACCGCCTGCAGCTTGGCAAAAACGGACATGTTACTCTCCTCCGCCAAGATAAGACCTTTCGATTCCGAAAATTATCCTCAGGGCAGTGGCAACCATCGCCAGGGCCACTCCGAAGAAGATGGCCCTCCGTGCAGCCATGGCCGGCCAGTTCAGTATCCAGCTCGCAGCATCGGAAAGAAAACCACCACTTATCTTATGTCCTATAGGCACGCGTCCCAGCATAACAACCACCGCCGCTATAAGAAGCAGCGTCGCATCGAACGTTCGCGCCCGGAACGCCTTGTACGCCGCTGAAGCTATGAAGAAAGCCAGCACGGAAAACATAGTGCCTTGCAGCGGCACCAGAGTGTTGTGGTACATCCATCCGTAAATCTGGTCCTTGGCGCTGCTGCCCTCGGAGATAAAGCCGGCTATTGTCATAAACACCATTGCGGCCAGCAAAACCACGCTGTAGCCGTAACCGGGCGAGAGCTTGCGAATCTTGCCCGCGTGCATGTGGACAAGAGATGCCAAGCCTATCGTCAACGCGAACGCGAATATTATCATCGCCCACTTGTTGACGCTGGTAAGCACCTCTTCTGAAGCCTTGTGCGGGATGTAGTACTGGACAAACATGACGACACCCAGAACAAAGGCTATCACAAGCGGGATTGTACGCTTGAAAAGTATCATACTGCCTCCTCCGCCTTCCTTAGAACTCAGTAAGCAGATTAGCTATAAAACTGCTTCCTGCGGTTGAAAGGATAATACCGAGAATAATAATGATTACAAGAAAAGCCTTGCCCACATCCTGGCCGCGCAGGCTGCCGAGAAGATTGGGCTCTCTTGAAAGATAGGCGCTTGCCGCGTAAAGCTCCTCGCCTATCAAAACGTAGTCGCACGTGGTGACAAAGAACGGAAGCTGTACGTAGGCATCCGTTCCTGCAATCTGTATCGCTCCCACCGTAGCGCCGACCTCCGTCAGCAGCAGGCTCTCGGCATAAAAATAACCCATTAGAAAAACCGTAGCGGGCCTCTCCCGCACTATCATGCCGTCTACGGCAGCCGTGAACGCAAACTGGTCCTGCGTTATGAAGAAGATGTTTTCCTCGCGGTACGCATCAGGTCTTCCAACGCTTGTGCAGGCCTCCTTCACAACCTCCTGACACACGCTCATGACTATCGGGTCCCTGGAGGGAACCTTCAGCATAGTCTCGTGCTGGGCGACTTTCCTTGCCACCCTCCCAAGGATATTTATGGATGCTATTGTCGGCAGCTCGCTCATCATGCCCAGGCCGGTCAGATAAAAGATTGGCTTGCCCATCTCTGTCGCGCGGCCGATCGCCTCGTCCACCGCATCCAGGCCAGCTATCTTGCGTATGAACAGATTTGGATTACGTTTCGCGTAGTTTATGAAAAACAGCACTATGACACAGAAGAGGACAGCAATCATGAAATTGTTCAGCTTGTTGGCGTTGAAGAGGTTTCCATAGGAACTTGCCGAGACAACCTTGGGATAGACAACCTTCTCGCCACCTTCAACGCGGGTCAGCCGGAAATAGTACTCTTTGCCATCCTCGCCCTTGAATTTTCCTTTACCCTTCTTCTTCGGCTCATCCTGCACAAGCTCCAACTCCACAAACTGGAAGCACTTGTTCTTCTCCGTATCAAAGCCGAA
>CAYWBA010000158.1:0-7615 GCA_964455955.1 uncultured Planctomycetota bacterium
TCGTTGGTATGTAAGGAACTCTATTTACAGACGAGTTTACAGACGCGAGCAGCGGACTTGACAGCAGGTATTTGGGGAAACCGGGCATGCAGGGGCGGCCGGATTCGATGGTCTCGGCTTGCAGGACGGAGGATGAATCAGGTATCAAGCAACTTGACTTTCCAGTTTGGGAAAGATACAATCTGGCCAGAGTCAGGCTTTCTACAGACAGGTATGAGGGGAGAGAGAGGATGAGATACCTCCTTTTTGTGATGGTGGTGATTGCGGCGGTTTGCGTGACTCCGCTTTTTGCCGATACTGTTTATCTCAAGAACGGCGGCAAGATGAGGGGCAAGGTTACGGTCACAGAGGACCAGGTGATAATTGAGAACGAGATGGGTTTGATGGCTATTCCTCGCAGGGAAGTCGAGCGGATAGAGAAAGACGAATACACACCTGGGGGCCCGAAAGTGGCGCCCAAGCCCCGGAAGACCGCGTCGGAGAGGGCCTGGGAGGTTCTGCCTGAGATGCCGCACCACGTGGTCACGTTCGAGCAGGCGGAAAGCGGAGACAGGCTGGCAGGCCTGAGCCCGCGCACCGCGACTGCGATATTCGGCAGGGTCAAAGAGGTCGCTGTAGAAGGGGACAACAGGAAGATTATTTTCGAACCGCCTTCAAACGCCGTATTTGCACAGGGTGACGCGGCGGCTTTCTCGTTTTTCAGGGTGGATACTGACTCAACCCTTGCAAAGCTTCTTTTCTTCAGTGTCCTGGAGAATGACGAAATCACAATCAGTCTTGCCGGCGGCACCAAGAGGACGATTAAGTTCAAAGGAGTCTCCGGCGCGAACATCCTGGTCAAGGAAGGGATAAAGCCGGCCGAGACGCTTGCCGCAAAGACTGTTTTCATGGTAACCAACCCGGCCGGGAAGAGTCGCGCTCTGGAGGCTTATCTGGAGGACAAGGGGCTGGAAGAAGGAGACCATTTTATCTATACTGATAAGCGCGGCATAGCGCACATGGGCAAGCTTCTCAAGGACGAGGGCGGGCTGAAAATTGACTCGGGACTGCCTTACCTTAAACTTGACTGGATATATGTGGACAATCTTTCCGAGCTGGCGGCCGAAGAGTACAAGAGGCGGATGGCGAGGATAAGTGAATCGAAGTCCACATATTCACCTGTGGCAACTATCGGGTCCCAAGTGCAGGTCGCGGTGGCTGCATACGGCTCTTCCAACATAGAGGGCGACGGTATTGTCGGCAGGGTCGGGGTTGAGGGCGCAAAGACGCTCGGACTCTATACCCGTTTCTTCGAGAAAGCCGGGCTGTGGATTTCCTCAATGAAAGATACTGTCTACGAGATAGAGACCACCAAGGAATTCACCGGGGCGATATACGGGTTGAAACTGAATATTCCTCTGGAGCATGCGCTCAAGCTGAGTGACCTTTACTTCTATCGCTTCAATGTAAACAACCCGCGCCTGATGGTCTCTCACACGCTGTCACCGCTTCGTGTAATTGTCACCCTTGACGCCAAGATGAAGACTATTGAAAGGATTAGCGTAGCCGACCCGAATGTCAAGGACAGCTTCGAGGTCAAGGCGGGAGTAATAATGAGACGGCTGAGGCCAAAATCCAAGGAGTAAGCCATAAGATGTGGCAGGATAGGCCAATGGTACGTTGTGTTGTGATATTGCTGGTAGCGGGCTTGCTCTGCGTGGCGGCATTTGCACAGGATAAGCCTGCACGCCCCGAACAGCCTTCCGGGCCTGAGGGAAGTGGAGTTACCACAGAAGCTCAGGAAGAGGCACGCCAGAGCCTGATTCGGCGCATTGAAGCGCGAAAACTCATTCGCGAGCTGCCGGACGGGCAGAAAAGAGACTCTGTCCTTGAGGCGCTGGAGAAGCTCGGGGCGGAAGCTGTCGAAGAACTGCTTGCAAGCAAGGAGCCACACGCGATACCCTCGCTGCAGGAGCTTTGCAGGAGGTGGGTGGGTGTCTTGGGCAGCGATGATTTCGTCACGAGAGACCGCGCCTTCAGGCTGCTCTTTGCCGCAGGCGACATAGGTGCCGTGATGGTCAAAGGTGCTGCAGACTCTCGCGATGTGGACCTCTCACACAGGGCAAAGCTTCTTTTACACATGATAGACTACCGGATATCGCCTCAGCTTTACGAGCGTCTCGGGCATGCCATGGCGGACTTCGGGCAATCCGACTGGCGCAAGAAGATTGACATGCTTGTCGAGCTTGAGCGCCTTGGCGGCCCGCTGGCGGTCCCTGTACTGAAAAGGATAATGCTGCGTGAAAAGAACCCGCGGGTGCAGGCCCAGGCTGCGAATTCGCTTGTCAGGGTTGGGTCGCTTGAGGATTTGCTGTTTCTAAGACGAATAGGCCTTGCTGAAAAGATACGGGAGCCTGCCATTACTACTGATTTGTACCTCAGCCAGGGCCTGAAGTACATGGTGGCAGAACGTTATGAAGAGGCGATCGAAGAGTTCAAGAAAGCTCTCCAGACTTCACCTGCCGATTTCCGGGCGCATTACGAAATCGCCATGGCGTATCTTATGAGCAAGAAGTTTGCACTTGCGGTGACGCATTTCAAGGAGTGCGTGAAACAACATCCGAAAGACCATCTTTCCCACTATAACCTCGCCTGTGCGTATTCACTTATGAACGATGTGGACAATGCGATAAAGCACCTTGCTCTCTCGATAGAAAACGGGTACGACGACCTTGAGCACATGGAGAAGGACCCGGATTTGGATAATATCCGTTCTGACCCCCGTTATGGGGAGCTCAAGAAGAGATTGCAGCGCGAGAAGGTGTCGCCGGGCGAGGGGTCGAGTGAATAAAGAAGGATTCCCCGGCCTGTTTCCCGTAGCATAGTTCTCGCCTCGACGTTGCCCTTTGTATTTTTGTACAGTTGCTGCGGAAGCATCAGCAGATTTCGCTTGCCAGATGGCGTTTATGGGAATATACTGTAGTATCTGCAGGGAAACTCGGGAAAGCGGGGCATGGACAGGGCTGAGACAAATCTTAACATAATGGACTTGCCGTCTATCTTCCAGGCGCTTTCCGCCGCGAAGCGTTCAGGGACGCTGCGTGTAACCCGCCAGGATGAAGAGAAACTGATATACTTTCGCAAAGGTTCCATCGAATCTGTTGTCGCGCCAAGGAAGAAACAACGCATGCTTGGCGAGGCGCTTATGAAGTACGGCGCCATAACGGAAGAGCAGTTACAGGAGGCGCTGCAAAAGCAGCGAGAGTGGCGTATAGACCTCGGTGGCGCGCTTCTGAGGCTGGGAGTTGTGCAGGAGGAAGAGCTGCAAAAGGCCCTCGTGTTCCAGCTGACGGAAGAGATATGTGAAGTCGTCGCATGGCAGGACGTGCACTGTGAGTTTAGAGCAGGCGAGCCGCCGGAGGAGATAAGCAAGCTGTCCCGGGAAGGGGTGGCTGTATCGGTCAACCCTGAGAGTGTTATCATGGAGGCGGCTCGCAGGATTGACGAGTGGGAGTTGCTCAAACAGACACTTCCCTCCATGAAAGATGTGTTTGTCGTCATCGCCGACATTACGCACTACTATGAGAATCCCAGCCAGGACGGGGTGGAGCTTGAGGTAGTTTCTTACATAGACGGGCTGCGAGACGTGAGTGAGGTAGTCGAGAAAGCGCGCATGTCAAAGTTTGAGGTGCTCAAAACCCTCTACAACTTTGTCACCCAGAAGGAAATCGCCCCCTTGACGCCCATACAGCTTGCACAGCTTGCAGCCAACTGCGCCAGTCAGGGCCAGTTTGAGAAATGTATTAAACTCTATGAACGCGCAGAGGAGCTGGGTCTTACAGAATTTGACCTCGACTGCAGACTTGCAAGGACATACGAAGCCCTGGGCAAGGGTGATAAGGCGATAAAGAAGTATATAGCACATGCCGAGCAGGCCCTTCAGGATGGCGATATTGATGAGACTATTGTCACTTACGGCAAGATAGTGGGACTTAACAAGTGGGAACTGAAGACCCACGAGAAGCTGATAGACATACTCATGTCGCACGAACGTCATGAAGAGGCCTTGGCAGAGTCTGCGAATCTTTCACAGAAACTGCTCGAGCGCGGTGAGGAATCCAAAGCGATTTCCATGTGGCAGAAAATGACAGAGGCGCTGCCCAGCAGCCCGGACCCTTACCGCCACCTGGCAGACATGCACAGGAGGGCCCACCGCACTGTCCAGACAATAATTGAGCTGGAGAACCTTGCCGGTCTGTACCTGTCCGGCGAGATGGCGGAGGAAGCTATTGCCACCTTCCGGGAGATGCTGGAGCTTGACAGGGAATGTGTCCAGGCGCGGCTTTCCCTCGCCGCCACGCTGGCGGACACGGGCAAGACCGAGGAGGCTGTCAACGAGTACAACGCGCTTGCCGAGACGCTCTCAAAATCAGGTGTAATCCACGACTCAGGCAATTGGACTTTCCTTATGGACATCTACGAGAAGATTGTGACTCTGGAGCCGAGCAATGTTTCCTCCCGCGAGTGGCTCTCTCGGGCCTACATAGAAAACGGGCTTAACGACAAGGCAGTCTCATGCCTGCGCCAGATGGCCGAGATAAGGCGCGCCGAAGGCCGCCTCGCCGACATCCCGAAGCCTCTCAAACGCATAATCGAGCTTCAGCCGGAGGATACAGATACGCAGCTTGAGCTTTCGAAAGTGTATTTTGAGCTTGGCGATATCCTTAACGCGGTTGAAACCTACCGGCAAATAGTAGAGACCGCACTTGAGAAGCGCGAGTTCGGGCTGGCAAAGCGCGCAGCAACAAGACTGCTGAAAGCTGACCCGTATAATGTAGTGGCGCACCAGGCGCTGGCAGATGTCTTCGCCGACGTCGGTGAGAAAGACAGGCAGCTCGATGAACTGCGTAAGGTGGGCTGGCTCAGCTACTTCTCCGACGACTACGCCACTGCAGTCAAGGCGTTCGAGGAAGTGCTGAGGCTGGACAAGAAAAGTGTCGAGATTGCGCTGGCACTCTCGAACGCGTATGAGCTTTCAGGCGACAATGAGAAGGCGTTCAGGTATTATATCTCACTTGCAAAAAACAGCCTCAAGCGCAATGACTTGAGCATTGCCCGCTGGGCGGGGCAGCGGGCGCTACAGATAGACGGCAAGGGTAAGAGCGCCGAGCCCAAGGACATTATCGCAAGCGTGGATGACAAGGAAGCAATCCTGAAAAAGAACACCCAGATGCCTACTATTGAGCGGCCATCACGCGGTTAGCGCGGCAGCAGTTCTCCTTCCTACTGTTCTACTTTCTGCTCTTGTTGAGTTGCTTCAGTTAGTAGAAAGTAGAGCAGGCTTCGCCGCCTGCTTTATCAAACCTGTCCAATGCCCTCTTCGCTCTGCCTACTTTGTTTCAAGAAGGCGGATGAAGAGGTAAGTGTTCAGGGCAAGGCTAAGCAGAAGCACGGCGAGTGCAAGGAAGAAGTAGAACTTGAAGTTGGAGGCACTGGCCTTGAGTTCGCCAGCCTGCTGGGAATATCGTTGAGCCAAAAGCTTCTCACGTTTGAGTGCTGAGAGTATAGTGGTCTTGCCCAGCGCCACCTCGGAGCCGCGCGGGTCTTCCGCCATGCGCACAACCGCAAGGTCTTCAAGCAACTCTTCGCCATCCTGGTAACGGTCAGAGGGCTCACGTGCGGTCATCTTTTTCAGAAGAGAACAAATTTCCGGGCCAAGGCTCCTGTTGAAAGTCCGGGGGTCAGGCATCTCGCCCCTTACATGCTTCTGCATGATGGCGCCGCTTGGGCCTTCGTACGGAGTGTGGCCGGTTATCATGTGGAAGAGCGATACTCCCAGGGAGTAAATATCAGAGCGCCAGTCAATCTCTTTGGCGCCCATGGCCTGTTCCGGAGATATGTACTCCGGGGTGCCCAGGACAAAGCCATCGCCTTCTATCTGGCGGTCAAGCTCACGGCCGATTCGAGCAAACCCGAAGTCTGCCAGCTTTGCTATGTTGTCCGTGGTGAGCATGATATTGCCCGGCTTAATGTCACAATGGACTACCCCCTGGTCCCTCAGATAGTTCAAGGCCTTGACAACCTGTAAGATTATGTCTATCGCACGCTTCGGGTGCATTGCGCCTTCTTCATCGAGAATGTCTTCCACCGAGACGCCTTCAACATATTCCATGGAGAAGTAGTACTTCCAGTCCTGCTTGCCGACGTCGTAGACGTTTATAAGGTTTGGGTGCTGGAGCTTCCCCATCAGGCGTGCCTCCAGCAGGAACCTCTTGCGGAACTCTTCGTCCTGTACCCACCGCTGGTGGAGGATTTTGAGCGCAACGACACGGTTCATCGAGCGCTGAAGAACCTTATAGACCACCCCCAGCCCGCCCTCGCCTATCTTGGAGATTATCTCGTAGCCGCTGACCGCCATGGACTTCTTCTCGTTGTCGCGCTCCAGGCGGTCGAAGGCCAGCTTGATGGCTACGGCGTGGTCTTTCTGGAGATAACCCTTCTTTAGCGCGAGGGTGGTGAAATTATCTTCTCCCACATCGCCCTTCTGAAGCAGCTCAAAAACACTCTTCATCTGCTGGGGGGTCATGAAACCGTTCTTCACGGCCAACTTGCCCAGAGTAATATCGTCCTTTGATACCAAGATAGTTCCCTCAGCTCACGAAGCTAACCGCATCGCCGGGCAGGATAAACTTGCGAAACCCCAGAGCCTGGGTTCCCTGTCTCGCCGGCGGGTGCAACCCGCCCTCCTCCTTCAGCCTACTGTACATTTTCCCTGTCGCATTTCGAGCATCTATACTATATATGTAAGATCTCGCCAGCGGATGCTATCCGCCCGCGAACTTGCATCAAAGTGTAAACTGGTCACCAGCCCGGGCCCTGAGTGTGCCGGCACAATACTGCCTTTTACCAGAAACAAATCTGCAAATCAAGGTTCCGGCAGACAAATTCACCACCACAAATGACTTATTCTTCTTCATGCCCATGCGGTGCTGTCTGCATTAATATAGACGCAGTAAGAGGTTTTCTTCTTGCACATCAGGCAGAGTGGAAATTTATTTCCGGGCTTCAATTTTGATGACGGTGAGTTCAAGGTTAAGAGTCATGCCAGCCAGCGGGTGGTTGGCATCAACTATGACTGTTTCATCGTTTACACTCCGCGTTACAACCTCAATGGTCTTGCCGTCTTTTGAGGACAGCCTCAGAAGCGAACCCGCCTTAAGGTCAGGGTGCGAGCGGAAAAGGCTGCGAGGAAGCTCTTGGGCCAGGGCGGGGTCGCGCGCTCCGAAAGCCTCTGCGGGAGGGACAGACACGGCCTTCTTTTTTCCCACCTCCATGCCTACAAGGGCGAGGTCAATAGCGCCGATAGCACCGTGGTCGCCTGCGCGAAGCATTATCCGGCCGCTGTCACGGGCCACAATACAGCCTTTGCCCGGGGCATCCGTCCTCGACCCGTCTTCGGACACACAGGCATCGTAGGCTATTAGAACATGGTCGCCTTCTTCTATTCTCTGCACCCTAACTCCTTGCTCCTGCGGCACGCCAGGCGCCTTCCGGAAACGGGCATTGCACCACAAGATGGTATAATCTGAGTTTGAAGCCATCAAGACCAATCTTGCCTTTTCCTGAGAATCGTGGC
>CAYWBA010000159.1:0-7605 GCA_964455955.1 uncultured Planctomycetota bacterium
AAGGTTACGACCGTCGAGGACCGCTACACCGACGCGCGATGCAGGTACGGCACAAACCCCTGGATAGAAACCAACGAGAAGCTGACCCTCAAGTTCATGCGCGAAATCGAACGCCTCCTTTCAACCACCATCTACGGGCTGTTCCCCAAGCTCTCAAGCTGAGCGCCGGCCCGGCCCGAGGAACTAAGAATGGACTCGACGTGCTCAAGCCCCGACTTTGCATCCTTTCCGCCGGGGTCATATTTCAGCGCCCGGCGATACTCGGCACCAGCCGACTCGTACTCCTGCGTCTCAGCAAAGGCATTACCCCGGCTCAGATGCCAGTCGTAATAGCCCGCGCTGCGATGGTCCCACAAAAACGCAACAACTGCGGCAATAACAATGAACAGCATTGCAAGCCGCAGCTTCCTGTAGTTTCTCTGCGCGAGGCCCGCTTCCTTCCGCAATGCGTTCACCCGCATAAACCGCAGCCGCACAGCAGTGACAAGCGGTGCAAGCATCGCCCCGAAAAGAAAATACCCGCCCAACAGCAGAAAGAGCACAAAGAGAAGCAAAAATGTGGTCTCGTAGCTCAGTTCTGTCAAGCCAAGGCTGTAAGAGTAGCCGAGCCTGACCTTCTTCTGAGCCTCAGCAGGCCCGGCCTGTAGGCGTTCAAGAGCGAAGCTGCGAATGTTGCTCAGGTGATTGAGGTCAATAATCAGGAACGTGCAAAGCAAGTACCCCACAATCGCGTCCCGCGGGCTGGGGTCAGGGCCAAAAACCTCCGGGAGAAGAAAAAGAACAAGCAAACCAACCAGCGAAACCGCAACCCTTATCACAAAAGCTGCCGGAAGGAAGTTCCCCTTTTCAACCTCCTTCTGCCAGCGCGGGTTAAGCTCGAACTTCTCTATGTCAACCTTTTTGGCAAGCGTCTTCTTGTATCGCCGGAAGCTGAGAACAGTCAGGACGGGGTCCAGAACCGCCAGCATAAATATCACCGGGATACAAACGTACCAGGTTTCGACTATCAGGCTGTAAAGCATCTTTCACCCACGACCATGGCGGACAGTATCAATGTAGCACTATTTCTCCCTGTTTTTCTCGTACCACTGTTTCCACTTCCCGCAGTCTTCGCCGAAGTTCTGGCCTGTTATTTCCTTCAACGCTCCTGCGGCTGCACCGCGGACATAACTCCACTCGTCCTTCAGCATCCCGAGCAAGGGCTCAACTGCTTGCCTATCACCTATCCTGCCCAATGCCCCGGCGGCATCGCGGCGGACTTCCCAGTTGCTGTCTTTCAACGCCTGAATCAGCGGTACAACCGCCCGCTTGTCTTTTATGCGCCCCAGCGCAGACACCGCATGGGCGCGGACATGCGCGCTGGTGTCACTCTTCAACACTTCCACAAGTGGCACAACTGCTTTCTCATCCCCCACCTCGCCCAATGCCCACGCAGCGCATGCGCGCCGGACGCTGCTACTTTTATCCTTCAAAACCTCAACCAGAGGCTCGACCGCCCGCCTATCTCTCGTAAATCCCAGTGCCTGCGCGGCGCTACTGCGAATCCGCGAACTCTTATCTTTCAGCACCTTGACAAGCATCTCAAGCGCCCTTTCGCCACCTACCTTCCCCATCGCCTTTGCGGCCGATTCACGGACTCCGATATCCGTGTCATCCAAAGCCTTGATAAGCGATTCAACCGCCCGCTCATCACCTATCAACCCCAAAGATGCTGCAGCCCACTTGCGGATATGTTCATCTTCATCTTTTTTCAACGCATTAGCCAAGGGCGCAACTGCCCGCTTATCCCTTATAGACCCCAGTGTGGATGCAGCAGTAGCACGGACGTTATTATCTTTGTCTTTCTTTAACACTTCGATTAGCGGCTCAACCGCCTCCTTCACCGGCCCAAACGAGGATGCGGCAAAGGTACGCACAGCCGGATACTCGTCCCTTAAAGCATTTATCAGGATTTTGACCGACCTCTCATCAGACCATTCCCGTTTTACCGCATGCGAGGCAATATCACGAACGCTATCTTCTCCGCTTTCCAACTGCTCAATCAGCTTCTGTACCCTCTTTTGGCCCTCGTCAATTTTTTGAGACCTGGAGCAAGCTGTCCTGCAGCCCACAAACAACAGCACCGGAAGTAAGATTGCTATATGCCGTATCATATTGCTTCTCTCCCCATTGAATGGGTTAGTCGTCATACTTGAGCGTTTTGACCCACTTGACCCAGTCTTTTTCAATCTCCCCTGTTTTCTTGCCGAGCAGCTTTTCAAGAAACTTCCCGCCGGTCGGGTCTTCCTCGCAGTTGTCACGGAACTTCTTGTAGAACTTCTCAAGCACGCCCTTTTCCTGGAGGTACATGCAGAAGTAGCGCGCCTGGGCGTAGTGAAGGTCGCTGCCGGACCCGTAAAACTGCCGCGTGCTTGTAGCAACAAGGTCTTTGAGCGGGACAAGCCCGCCATCCCGGACAGCTTTCTTCAAGCGGGGGAAGCGCCAGTTCATCATGCCGGTAAGCGAATCCTCCCCTATCCGGCAGCACTCGTAAAGCGATGCGACCCCTTCATTGAACCACGTCGGGATGTCAGGGAAATCCGGCTCAACCAGCGCGTGGAACATCTCGTGGACAAGCGTGCCCGTGCCGGTCGAAATGTTCATCACAAGCGCCCTGTTGGCTGGACTGTAGTAGCCGAAGGGCGAGAGGTCTTCATCTCCCCACAACCTCTTGGCAGTCCGGCGGTAGGAAGTATCGTCGCCGAAGAGATATATCTTGATTGTGTAGTTCGGCTTCTTCTCGAAGTACTGCTTGTACATGCACTCCGAGCATGCGCGGATGGTGTGGCGCATTATCTGGCGGAACCGCTCCTCCGGGATATTCCCAAGTACGATAAACGGCCCTTCAATCCCCGCAATGTAGCCCTCGCCAAGTTCTTTTCGCAGCTTCTCCACTTCCTTGCGGAGCTCCGGGCTTACTGTCTCTACGGCAGGCTTCCCCGTCTCCTCCTCGGCGGGAGCACGTAGTCTTCCGGCAGTTTCCCCACCTTCAGCCGACACGCCTGGTGCAGGCCCGGAGCTTCGTAGTACTTTAGAGCCGCCAGGCAGCTTTTCGACCTGCTGAACCCCGCGGCTGCAGCCTGCTAAACCTAAGACTACAACTAAGACAAAAGCAACACAGCGTTTCACGTTACTATCTCCTTCCGTCCCGCCGGGCAACAGTTTCCCTTATACACTTGGACTCAGCCGGCAGAACGAAGTTCCCCCCTATTTCAAAGGCACAAGCAGTTCTTTTGCAAATTTGGTCAGATTGACAATAGTTCCGTCCTCGCGTACAGCAATGTCATCTTCAATTCTCACGCCGATTTCGCGGTCAGGGTAATACAGCCCCGGCTCGATGGTGAATACGTGGCCCGGCGAAAGCTTCTCTTCCGTTTTGGACATCATTGACACTCTCGGGCGCTCGTGGATATTAAGCCCCAGCCCGTGGCCCAGCCCGTGGACATAACCCTCCGTCTTGCCTGTCCCTTTCGCAGGCGTCGGGTGGCCGCGGCTGTCGAAGTACTCGTTGGTCAGCCTGTCGTACGTGGAGCAGGGCTCGCCAAGCTTGAGAGAGTCGAGCATCCTGAGCTGGATTTCAAGCACCTGGTCGTAAATCTCCTGAACCGCGTCCGGCACAAATTTCAGGCACCAGGTGCGCGAGATGTCGGCGAAGTACCCGCCGCCTTCTTCCTGCGGGCAGTAGTCGAAGACAATGGTCTTGCCAGGCACGAGTGTTGCGGAATTGTCGCCCCGGCTGTGCGGGACAGCGGAATCGCGGCCCTGGGCGAATATTACTTCCTCTTCCATAAGCATGCCGCGGGCGCGGGTCTCGCTGCTGATTATTTCCTTAACACGCCCGATTGTCACTTCCCGGCCGTCCACATCTACAATCTTGCCGCCTTCGTCACTGCATGAGGCAAGGAAATCGCGAACAGCCCCGATAACCTCCTGTGCCTTCTGGTTGACTGCCGCCATCCGCTCAATTTCCTCGTTGCTTTTGGTCATGCGCGCCTCGCTGAATATGGAATCGTACGCCTCGACGCGCACCTCGATTTTTCCTTCCTCAGACAGTGCGTCAAGCATGGCGTGCGAGTACGCTATATCGCCCGTTCCGTAGAAAGCGACAGTCCCGCTCACGCCAAGCACTTCGAAGATTCTTAACACCACTTTTACGCTTGCCTCAAGCGGGTCTTTTGTTTCTTTGGTTATCTTCCGCACATCGAACTCATCGGATGTCCTGATTAGGAGCCCGGTCTTCGCAGCTTCATCACGCTCCATGGAACCGACAATAAGGATTG
This sequence comes from uncultured Planctomycetota bacterium, assembly GCA_964455955.1. Lineage (GTDB taxonomy): Bacteria > Planctomycetota > SKW154 > SKW154 > DAOVDS01 > CAYWBA01. The sequence continues at coordinate 4,320 of CAYWBA010000159.1, forward strand.
GCTCCTCCCCCCGCTTCTTCACCACGCGGCAGCCTGTGACATGCACAGGGCCGGTGAGGTAGTAAAGGTCCCGGCTGGCCTTCGGCGTCCCGGTGACTGTCAGCGCATCAATCCCGCGTTCCTGCATCAGTCTGTCAAGGTCTTGCTTCACACCACTCTCCTTCCTGCAAATGTTCTTATCTGTTTTCCTTTATCTTACCACATCCTGCGCTCCAGATGCCAGTATTGCCGTTTACAAATCTGTAAACTCGTCTGTAAATAGAGTTCCTTATATACCAACGACTTACGACATCTATTTACAGATTTACAGGGGGTCTCTGCTACATTTGCGTGGTTCAGCGTGAAGATGGGAATGACGCAACCCTTTGGTATTACAGCAGGTTGCGTCGAAATGCGAAGCGTGGGTGAGTATAACATCTTGCCTTACACCGAGTTAGGACAAATTTCACCACGGATGAACCTTTAGCCAATTTCAAAATCCAAAGGTTTGTCATTTGAGCTTTGGATTTCATTTGAAATTTGGGCTTTGACATTTGAGCTTTTCCTGCTGTGTTTACCTCTGTTCACCTGTGGTTAAATTCTTTATTACGCGCTGCAAGCAGCGCGGCTAAACATGCGGCTTCGCCGCTACTGCCTGTCGCCTGTAATTACAACCACACTTAATTATACGTATGAGACCTCCAAACGTTAGATGAAATTTGGGAAAAAGAGGCATAATTTCCGGAGGCCTTGTGTGTTTCCGTTGCATTAAACGACCACTCCACGTAATATGAATTATGCGCATCGCCGAACGGTGAGAGAACTCGTATCAGTGGGAAGGAGTAGAAGATGAAACGGGTTATTCTGGTGTTCCCCTTTCTTTTTCTAATTAGCTGCGGGTCGGTGCCCGAGCACGATCTTGCGTCGCATCCCAAGTCAGTTGCCTCCAACCCACTGGAGGAGTTTGTCATGAATGCTTCCTACGAGCCTAACCTGCCCCGAGGTGAACAAATCACGTCTCCTTCGGACGAAATCGCGGTGATGCTCAGACGCTTCAAGGAAGAGGGGAAGAAGGACAATCTCCCTTTCCTGCTTGAATATGGCCTGAAACTACACTGGATAAACCTCCAGCACACTAATCTTGCACGCGAACTGCCAGTAGAAAAGAACCCTGTTATTGCAGAGCTAATTCGTCTTACAGGTATTCCAAAGTACACAACTGCCCACGAAGCCGGCTGGTTGAACCGGCAGTTCTACGGACCGTTTCAACGAACGGGGTGGTCGTCCTATCAAGTGTACATCTGGCTCAAAGAAGCGGAGTTGCCGATTTCGAAACTATACCCCAACTCGCATCGAATATCTGTTCTCCTCAAGGCGATTGATTCTTCCGGCAAGAACGGTGTGGGGGGTAGAGGAGTTTGTCATTACCATTGCCGATAAGATGGGGCCAGAGTCACCGGTCACGAGTACGAATACCAGCCCTGAGTAAGAGCTACAAACATTACCCCCGCGTTGAAACGCGGGGCTTGCATCCGCCCCGGTGAACGGGACGGCTTTGGAAATTTTCACCACGCTTGGCGGCGTTGCAGGTGGTGCAGTTTTTATTCCGCGTCGCAGGCGACGCGGCTAAACAATATCCCCGGGTATAAAACCCGGGGCTTGTTTTCGACGTAGTGCCTCCGGAAATTACTTCGACTTGACTACGGCGATTGAGTCACTGTAGGGGCTAAGGGTGGTGGAGCCGTTAGTGAGCTTGACATAAACGGTCCTCAGGCCCAGGCCGGGTTCGAGGGCCCAGGTCTTGTTGGCGGAGAAGGACTCCCAGCTTGCGCCGGTAAAGCTCGCGTTGTTGCTAATCATCATCTCGGTCGCCCAGCCGGTGCCGTAGATGTAGAGAGCGACTGTCGAGCTGTCCGTGGCGATTTCTTCACGGTCTATTACAACCGGGTATATGAAGGAGCGCTTGCCGAAATCCTGTGTCCAGAAGTTTTGAAGGCATGGAAACGGCGCAGGATTGCGGACGTACGACGTTCCTATTTCACGAAGGCCAACATCATAGTAGTCCATTATATTCCTTCTATGATCCGTACTATTCATCCACCCGCTAATCACGAGGGCGGGAGTATGACACAGGCCATCACTTCCCGCAGCAATGTTCTCGGCACATGCCGACCAGCCGTAGCCTTCGTCGGTAATGCGCTGACTCGCTGTGGAGCCGTCAGTGCCATCGTGGTTAATGTAGATCACCATGTTAAATGCCATGTCATTGGTATGGCGCAGGGCCGCGGCGTCGAGCAGCGATTCTTTCTTGTACGGGGACTTGTGACTGCTGAGGTAGGTCCAGCGCTCGATATTTGTGAGCCGCACCACTTCCTCGTCGTAGGAACCGACCGCGATAGCTGTCTCGGCCTGGTTTGTCTCGCTGTCGTCGTCGGTAACTGTAAGCGTTACCATGTAGACGCCGGGCGAAGTGAAGGTGTGGCTGGGCAAGGGGTCGGTCGAGGACCCGCCATCGTCGAAGTCCCAGGAGTAGCTTGCGATGAAGCCGTCCGGGTCGTAGCTGCCGGTTCCGTCAAAGTCAACTGAGAGAGTCATAAGGCCGTAGTAAGTGTCTGCGTAGATGTCAGCCACGGGCGGCTCGGAGCCTGTGGCGGTTATGATGACAGTCGCAGTATCTGTTCCGCCAAGGTCGTCCGTAACTGTCAGTATTACAGTATAGCCCCCGATATTGTTGAAGATGTGGGTTGGGCTTGGCTGGTCTGAAGTCTGGCCATCACCGAAGCTCCAGTCGTAGGAAACAATTGAGCCGTCCGTGTCAGTGCTTGATGCGCCGCTGAAATCAACACTGAGCGGTTTTTCGCCAGTTGTCGGGTCTGCGGCAATCACCGCATCCGGCGGGATGTTGACTGTAATATCAATTGTAGCCAGGTCCGTGGCGCCTGCATTATCTGTAACTGTTAATGTGGCAGTGAACTTGTCTGATGTGCTGTATGTATGGCTTACCGAGAAGCCGGAATCTGAAGACAGGTCGCCGAAGTCCCAGTCGTAGCTGACTATGTAGCCGTCGGGGTCGTTGCTGCCGGTTGCTGTAAACGTTACATCGAGCGAAGGCTCGCCTGAGGTCGGGTTCGCGTTTGCGACTGCCACGGGCAGCTCGTTGGGCGTTCCGCCTGTCACCGTGATTGTTATTGTTGTGGAGGTAGATGAGCCGGCCTCGTCCTGCGTGACAAGCGTGGCGGTGTAGGTGCCTGCAACCTCGTAAGTATGGTCAACTGTTGCGCCTGAGCCGGTTGAGCCGTCGCCGAAA
>CAYWBA010000160.1:0-4760 GCA_964455955.1 uncultured Planctomycetota bacterium
TCAGTGTGGGACAGGACTCTATGCACAACAGCCCGCCTGCCTTGTCATTCGCCGTATTGTTGGCTATGGTGCAGTTGGTTATCACGGGGTTTGAGTTGTAGCATTCCATAGCGCCGGCGTTCCCACCTGCGTTATTGCCGGTTATAGTACAGTTTATAATCTCGCAAGTTGAAGAAGCCAGGAAAACGCCGCCGCTATAATAGGATGAGTTGTTTTCTATCCGGCAGTTGATGATTTTCACATGGGAACTCGCGCAGCCAATACCGCCAGCCCAGGCATATGCTGAGTTGTCCGTTACGACACAGTTGCTAATTATAATTTCTTCGGTACAGCCGTTGCAGTAAATCCCGCCACCACCCCCCGCAGCATCAACTGACCAGTTGTGTATTATAGTGCAATCAGTTATTTTGGGACTGGAAAGGCCGTTGCAGGAAATACCGGCGCCCAAACCGCCTGCCGAGTTTTCTGCTATGAGGCAGCTCGCTATGTCAGGGCTCGAATCCAGGCAGCAGATGGCTCCACCTCTATCATCCGCCGAATTGTTTTTCAAGATGCAATTGGTTATTGTAGGATTGGAGCTGTTTTCGCAGAAGATACCAGCACCCCAGCCTTCTTCGGGAGGGTCAATCCATCTTGCCAATCCGTTCTGGATGGTGAAGCCGTCAACTACGGAGTCTGCGGTTTCGCCGGAGTGGAAGTGGAAACCTCGCGCAGAACTCTCGCAGTCAATGATGCACTTTTCCGGCCCGTTCTCCGATTTGACAGTTATCGCCTTGCCGCACAAATCAAGGTTTATGTTGCCGGGGCCTGTGTATGTGCCGTCTGCGACAAGGACGGTATCTGTGTCTTCGGATGCGTCGATGCCAGCCTGGATGGTGGGGTATTGTGATGGGACAAGCCGGTCTGTTTCCGCCTTAGCTGTATTAGCTATGTACGCGAAACTGATACAAATAAGCAAACCTAATACCAGGTATAGCGCCTTCTTCATAACTATTCCTCCCGGCAAGAGTTTGTCTGACAGTATTGTATACGAATCAAGACAGCACTTTGCTCCAAGAAACATAAAAAGCATGGGAATTTCCATCCCGCGTTGCGCACGGCTATCGGCGCAGGGAGCTGGATGAGGTAAACAGTCTCCTTGAAACGCTTGAAACAGGGGAATGAGCTTCAAAACCTGTCCTTACCGCCTGTCCTTCTCTCCCAATCCTGCCCCGCCGTGTGGTCCGTGTCGTCAAGGGTGAAGTGGATTTTCATTAACACACTGCATCGGGGGGAACCGCGATAGACTCTTTTCCGAGCTTTTGGTGAGGTTCGGGTTGTAAAGGTGAGCTGGCGAAAGTTTTTTCTTGCCTTGCGAGTTTCTTCGGGTTCTGATGGTTGAGTTGGTGCAAGAGGATATTTGCGGGGGGTATCATGGGCCGGCAGAAGGAATCGGGCGGGTTGCCGGAGTTCAGGAAGGCGTACCCGGAGAAGTTTGCTTCGGTTGGGAAGATATTCGAGCGCATCCGGCCGGGCGACAGGATATTCATAAGCACCGGCTGCGGTGAGCCGCAGTATCTCGTCAGCGCCTTGATAGAGTACGTAGAGAAGCATCCAAAGGCGTTCTTCGACGCGGAGGTCTTCCATATCTGGACGCTCGGCGTTGCCCCCTATGTGGAAGAGAGGTTCAAGCGGAACTTCCGCCATAATTCTTTCTTTATTGCTGCCAACAGCAGGGATGCGGTAAACAAGGGCCTGGCGGATTACACGCCGGTTTTTCTCTCGCAGGTTCCCGGTCTGTTTCGCGGCGGGCTGGTGCCGGTTGACGTGGCGTTGATACAGACCTCGCCTCCTGATGAGCACGGGTATATGAGCTTGGGTATCAGCGTTGATATTATGAAGGCCGCCGCGGAGAGCGCTTCCCTCGTCGTAGCCCAGGTAAACGGCAGCATGCCCCGTGTTCATGGGGACACCTTCATGCATATAAGCGAGGTTGACTACGTTGTCGAGCACGATGAGCCGCTGCTGGAGTACGCTGCGAAAGTTGAGGATGAGGTTGCGCAGCGAATCGGCAAGTACGTTGCACGCATAATCCAGGATGGCGATACAGTCCAGGTGGGATACGGCGGCATACCCAACGCGATACTTTATAATATCCGCGACAAGAAGCACCTCGGCTTGCATACGGAACTGTTTTCCGACGGCATTGCGCAGCTTATGAAGCTCGGCGTTATTGACAACAGCAGGAAAACAATTGACCGCGGCAAGGCGGTTGCGTCGTTCTGCATGGGCACCAGGGAGACCTATGATTTCCTGCACGACAACCCCGGTGTTGAGTTCAGGCAGATAGACTACACAAACAACCCGCTCGTGATAGCCCGGAACAGGAACATGGCGGCCATAAACAGCGCGCTGGAGATTGACCTCACCGGCCAGGCGACCGCGGAGTCCATCGGCAAGACCTTCTACAGCGGAATCGGTGGAAGTGCGGATTTCATGCGCGGCGCAGTGCTCGCACCTGGCGGGAAAACCATCCTTGTCCTCCAGTCAACCGCCAGGGGTGGCGAGGTTTCGAGAATCGTGCCTTTCCTGACCGAGGGAGCGGGCGTAACTATGGGCAGGGGCGATATCCATTACGTTGTGACAGAGTACGGGATAGCCTACCTGCACGGCAAGAACATCCGCGAACGCGCGATGGACCTGATTTCCATAGCGCATCCGGAGTTCAGGTCGTGGCTGCTTGAAGAGGCGAAGAAGCTCAATCTCGTTTACGGGGACCAGAAGATTGTCTGCGGGGAGTGCGGCGAGTACCCCGAAGCGCTCGAAGCATTCAGGACTACAAAAACCGGGCTCAGCGTCTTCCTGCGCCCTGTTAAAATCAGCGATGAGCCTATTCTGAAAGATTTCTTTTACTCCCTTTCAGACAATTCTCTCTATCGCAGGTTTATCTCCCGGCGGAGGGATATGCCACACGAACGCCTGCAGGACTTTGTCGCAATAGACTATACAAGGGAACCCATTATTCTTGCTGTGGTCAGGGATGGTCAGAAAGAAGAAGCCGTCGCAGTGGGCCAGTATGCCGTTGACGAGAACACGCACACCGCCGAAGTCGCGCTGGTGGTAAGAGATGATTACCAGAACAGGGGCATAGGTACCGAGCTTCTTTCTTACCTGACCTACCTCGCAAGGCGCCATGGACTCCTGGGCTTTACCGCCGAGGTGCTCCTGGGTAACACGGCGATGATGCACCTCTTCGAGAAGGTGGGGTTCGCGGTTGAGCGAAGGGTAGAAGAAGATGTCTATGAGCTGAAGATCTCATTCAACCCGATGTAGGCCTATCACTCCTGCGCCTTGCAGGCGCTTTACCCTGAAAAAATGCTCGCCTGTTCAGGTTGTGTGTTCTGACCCGGGCTTGGGGGCCGCAAGCGCGATGTTCACATTTGAAAAACCCTTTACGGTGCTTGAACTTGACATGCGGCCGGGATGCGGGTAAGATTAAGATGGTGAAACAATCGGGCAGCGTGCGAGAGGGCTTTCAGATGCGTTTCGTGAAGATAGATGCGTTCGACCTTGATGATGCGTGGTTCCAGTGCTTGAGCAATATTATTGACCACGGCCACGTCTATGAGATAACGCGGGGGTCGTACAAGGGGCAGAAGCGGCTTGAGTTCGACATGGTGTTCATACAGGTGGCCAGCCCGGGGCACCAGATAATCCCGCTGATTCCGGAGGGGATGTCAATACCGCCGCCAACCTCCATGGAGTACGTGGAACGGTACATGTCCTATATCCTGACCAGCCAGAAGACTGCCAACGAGGACTACACTTACGGCGAGCGGCTTGTGCAGCCTGTCGCACGCACGAAGGATGGCAGGGACCTCGACCTGGGGGTCAACCAGATATTCGCAGTAATAGAGATGTACAGGAACGAGGGCTTCGGCACCAACCAGGCGTGCATGGAGATTGGCATGCCTTCCGATATAGCTCTCGATGACCCGCCGTGCCTGCGGCTGATTGACACGCGGATACGCTACGGCAAGCTGCACTTCTTCTGCTATTTCCGCTCGTGGGACCTGTGGGGCGGGATGCCGTCGAACCTCGGCGCGATTCAGAAGCTCAAGGAGTGGATGGCGGAGGAAATCGGGGTTGAAGATGGCGAGCTTATGGCGTGCTCGAAGGGGCTGCATCTCTATGACCACTGCTGGAGCTACGCCGAGGCCAGGACGGGCAAGACAATTACACTTGAGGGCAGGCAGGTCATAACGCAGTAGTGGCTTGCCACCGGCCAAGTGGCCGGCAACAAGGCGTAAACAGGAACGTACAATCTCAATAATAACGGTGTAGTAGTTACTGCAACGCCGGTTCGGAAGAGGTTTATTGAAATGTACCTGCGTCTGAAAATCTTGTTTTGCGCTGTGGTTTTTGCATCGGTCCTGGCGGGCGGGTGCAGCCGGGAGGTGCCGGAGGAGTCGGAGGAGCCGAGCAAAGATTTTCCCGTGCTTGCAACAAGCCTCTGCGGCGGGACGGAAGTTTTCCTGAGCGGAACAGGCCGTGAGGGCAGGCGGGTTCACGCTGTCTTTCGCTACAAGGCGGGGCGTGGAAAGGCGCACAGGGCGTCGCTGCAATGCGCATCCGCGTCCGCCGGCGCGGACGCGGGTTTTGAGAGGCGCGTGGAAGACGGCTGGGTCGAGCTGCGCTGCAAGTTTTTCTACCCTGTCAAGGAGAAGGAGTTGGGCCTTGTCCTGAGGCTGTGTGAGGACCCCGACCCGCAGATAGCCGAC
>CAYWBA010000160.1:4770-7495 GCA_964455955.1 uncultured Planctomycetota bacterium
GAAATGTCCCGGAAGCCGGAACAGTAGCAAAGACAGACGGCATTAGCAAAGAAGCAGATGGGGTTGACTTTTCAGTAGAGGCGGTAGCGAATCTCAAGGGCAGTCTTTCAAGCGGGTTTGGTGCCGGGGGCGCTCATGGTACGGATGACATCGTTGTTGTGCCTTTTGGCAGCAAGGCTGTGGATGTCCGGCCGGGGGATGAGAACGTAATTGTAATAGTGGTAAGGGCCGAGTTTGCGGGCGCGATACCGGCGCTGCCGCGGGACTACGGCGAGTGGAGCCAGGTGCTTGTCACAACGGGCACCGGCGATGCTGTCGGCGGCGCCAGGTCCACGAGCGATGTTGGCCACACGCGCTACTTTGCATTTGTCTCAGTGGGCAGGGAGCGTGTCCCGCGCGAGCTGAAGGTATATTTTTTCACTGCCCGGACGCTGGCTTCGCTCTGCAGGGAATTTGAATTTGCGGGGCTGCCCAACCCGGCCGAATAGGCTGGTAAAAATTTGTGCAAGACTTGCGAGAACCTGGATATGCGGTATAATTGATATTATGGGAGAAGAGGGCAAAACGGGGTACTGTCTTAAGAAAAGCGAGGCTGCGCCAGACTGTGCAGCCTGTACGGTTTTTTCGATGGATGACGTGCGCGAGGATATTTCACTCGCGGACGCGGATGCCGAAATTTCTTCTTTCTGCTTCAGGCTTTTTCACCGCGACATGGAAATGCGACGGCTGTGGCGGCGGAAGGTCTGCAAGCACTTCAGCGAGGATGCCACCGGTTAATGGTCGGCGTGCATGTATCTTTCAAGTAGCATGGCAAACCGCCTGTCTTTCCTGAGGTTTTCGAGGTCGGGGTCGCTCAGGGCGTAGTTGTATTCTGAGTAGCCGAGCCTGAAAGACTCCTCAATCTCCTGAAATGCTTCATCTAGCTGGCCCAGAAGGGAAAGGCTGCAGGCGAGGTTGTAGCGGACAACGGGGTCTTCAGGCCGCAGCTTGATGAGCTCACGGTCAATGCGCAGGCCGTCTTCATATTGGCCTGTATGCGTGTAAGCGTTGCCGAGTTCAAACAGGATGCCAAAGTTCCCGGGATTGCCGCTGGCCGCTGCTTTCAGAATACCGATATGGAAATCATCGCCGAGAGCCTTCAGTTGCTTTTTCAGTTTTTTGTCCATGGTCTTGGCACCTTAGCCGGCTGCCTGCCCCTCGTCCATTTCAGCGTCATCGTGCGAATAGGCGGGGCAGCAGCAACAAAGGAAAACCAGCGCGTTCTCCCCGGTGTTGGTCAGCTTGTGTCTGCTTCCAGGGGGAATCGCCACAGCGTCCTTCGGGCCGACAGGCCGTGTCTCTGCGTCTATCTCCATCGTCCCGCTGCCATCAAGGACGTAGTATATCTCCTCTGTCTCAATATGGCGGTGACGCTGGGTGGACTGGCCCGGCGCGAGCGTCGCTTCCGCAAGACTCTGCTTCTCGATACAGGAGTTTGCAGGCGCAAGTATCTCACGGATAAGCGAGCCGTCCTTTGTGACAAACTCTTCCACCGAATCCCTGTTAACAACATCCACGGCTGTGCGCAGCTCCTCTCTTTACTCCTTATCACCCTTATCTGCTTCTTCATCTTCTTCCTGGCCGTTTTCGTCAGGAAGTTCGGGAGGTTCCGAGGAGTCCGCTTCCTCTTTTTTGGCAAGGCGGGTGAACGAGCCGATGCGGTCCCCTTCCCCCAGCTTGACGAGAGTTACGCCCTGTGTGCTTCTGCCTATGACCCTCAGGCCGCCTACAGGGGTGCGGACCATCTTGCCCATGGCTGTTATCATCATCACTTCGTCGTCTTCAAGCACGCTCATCAGGCCTACGACGTTCCCGTTCCGCTTGGATGTCTTGATGTTGATTACACCGAGGCCGCCCCGCGACTGGAGCCGGTACTTGCTGAAGTCCGTCCTCTTGCCGAAGCCGTTCTCGCACACAGTGAGCAGGGTAGAGTTCTTGTCCACCAGGATCAGGCTTTTGACCCTGTCGCCTTTCCGCAGGCTTAGGCCCTTGACCCCGCGCGTGCTGCGGCCCTGTGGCCGCACATTCTGCTCGCTGAAGCGGATTGCGTAGCCCTTTTGTGTGCCGAGAATCACCTGGTCGTTGCCGTGGGTAATCATGGCGCCTATGAGCTTGTCGCCCTTGTCCAGGTTTATGGCTCTTATGCCGCCTCGCTGGGGCCGGCCGTAGGCGGACAGGACTGTCTTCTTGACCACCCCTTTCTCAGTCGCCATGAGCAGGTAGCGGTCATCAAATGTACGAACAGGCACCATGGAGGTGATTTGCTCATCCTTGGGGATTTGCAGCAGGTTTACAATCGCCCTGCCGCGCGAGGTCCTGCCGAGCCGGGGTACGTCGTAGACTTTGAGCCAGTAGACCCTGCCGGCGTCTGTAAAGAACAAGATGTAGTCGTGGGTGGAGGCGACGAACAGGTGCTCGACAAAATCCTCATCCTTTATATCGGAGCCGATAACACCTTTCCCGCCCCTGTGCTGGCTGCGGTAAAGCGAGAGCCTGGTCTGCTTGATATAGCCATCGTGGCTTACCGTTACCGCGACCGATTCTTCAGCAATCAGGTCTTCAATCTTGAATTCCTCCACCTCGCCCACGATTTCCGTGCGGCGCGCATCCCCGTAGCGTTCCTTGAGCTCATAGAGGTCCTCGCGGATAATGTCGTAAACAAGGTTGTCTTCCTTCAGTATTGCCC
>CAYWBA010000161.1:0-7433 GCA_964455955.1 uncultured Planctomycetota bacterium
TCGTTTCCTGCTTGACCAGCAAGAACCTCAGGGATACTGGGAGGAGAAAAAAACCCTCCGCGGCAAAAGGAGGCGCTTAAGGAATTATTTAAGTTTCTTCTTGCATACGGGCGCGACTTGCGTATATTAGATTACGATAATTTGTTTGAAGGAGAAGTTGAGTTGAATTATTTGCGGATTACTTCCCATAAGCATCATCACGCGCATCGCCATTCAGTGGCGTAGGGGAAGCGGTCCGCACAAACATCAGCAAAGCAAAAAAGATAACGAGGCCCGCTTCAAGCGGGCTTTTCTTTTTGGAATAACTTTAACAAGGGAGACTGGAAATGAAAAATACGCTGAAAATGATACTGCCGAAAGGGCACATTCAGGACAAAGTATTGCAGTTGCTCAAGCGCATCGGGCTAAGCTTCAGCGCCAATGGCCGAAACTACAGGCCCGCCTGCATCGACACAGAAGTCGAAGTCAAGGTGCTCAGAACCCAGAACATACCGATGCTTGTCGCACTTGGAAGACACGACTGCGGCTTTGCCGGGTACGACTGGGTGGAAGAGCGGCAGGCTGACGTAATCGAGCTTCTGGACCTCGGCTTCGACTCGGTCAAGGTTGTTGCCGCAGTGCCGGAAGAACTCGCCGGCGAAAATTTAATCACGCGCAGGCTGGTTGTAGCCTCGGAATACCGCAGGCTGACTGAAGAATACATAAAGCAGAAGAAACTGGATGCCATTTTTGTCCAGACTTACGGCGCGACGGAGGCTCTTCCGCCTGAAGATGCAGACATGATTATCGACAACACCGCCACTGGCGGGACGCTGCGCTCCAACCGGCTTGTGATAATTGATGAGATAATGGCATCAACAACGCGGTTTATTTGCAACCGCCAGGCGCTTGAAGACCCCTGGAAGCGGCGAAAGATGGAAGAATTGAAAATGCTGATGCAAAGCACTATCACGGCTGACAAGAGAGTGCTTCTGGAGATGAACGTGCCGGACGACTGCTTCGAAGCAGTTGTCGCCATATTGCCTTGCATGAAAGCGCCGACAGTCTCACCGCTCCACAGCGAAGAAGGATTTGCGGTCAAGGCCGCTGTCCCGTCGACGGATGTGCCAAAACTGATACCCGAACTGATCAAGGCGGGAGCTCGTGACATTCTCGAATACAAATTGGAAAAAATTGTTGTTTAACTGGAGTTGTGAAAGTGATTGAACCAAGAGAAGCCGTTAAGAACACAAAACCTTACAAGCCGCCTCTTGAAGGCCGGCGCGGGCGCATCAGGCTGGATTTCAATGAAAACACAACGCCTCTGGAAGCGCTCCCTGACCTGTCTGCAGAAATTGTCGGCGCATACCCGGAATACGAGCAGTTTTACAAAAAGCTCTCAGAATTTCTGGGAATACCGCGCCGGAACCTGATGCTTGTAAACGGCACAGGAGAGGCGCTACTTGCGATTTCGTTCACGTTTATTGAACCGGGCACTGACGCGGCGATAACATCAAGCCCGACGTTCGCCCTTATCCCGCACTACCTGAAGCTTGCAGGCTCAAAGTTGATTGAAGTGCCGGCAAAAGAAGACTGGCATTTCGATGTTGATGCAATAGAAGAGAGCCTTTCAGGAGGGGTGAAACTTGCAGTTTTCGCCTCTCCCGAAAATCCGACCGGCGTGATGTTAAAGCCGGAGATTGTCAAAGAATGGTGCGGCAAATATCCCGGAACCCTCTTTGTGATTGACGAGGCTTATGCGGAATATTGCGACGCAACCGTCCTGCCGTATGCGGCGGAGCTTGGCAATCTCCTTGTTTTGAGGACTTTCTCAAAGGCATGGGGACTAGCCGGCCTGCGGCTCGGGTTTGCCGCCGGCAATCCGGAGCTTCTGGACTACATCCAGCGGCTGCGTCCTCCTTACAGCGTAAACTCGGCTGCAGTATTGACGGCGCTTGAGAGAATAAATAATTCTGAAGAAATAAAGCAACAGGCGAAGCTCACCATGTCCCGAAAACCCGGACTTGTTGAAAGCGTTGCAAGACGCGGGTTCAAGACGTATTCGGCGCAGGGCAATTTTTTCCTGCTGATGGCCGGCATTGATTCAGAACAACTTTGCGAGTTCTGCAAGCGGTGCGGCGTGCTTGTGCGCAGCCGCTCTTCAATCCCTGGCATGGAAGGCATCGCCCGCGTCACAGTCGGCACAGACTCTGAGAACAAGGCTTTTCTGGATTGCCTCGATGCGTTCAGGTGGTCACGCGCCGTTATCTTCGACCTCGATGACACTCTCGTCGATACTTCAGAGAGCTACGACGCTGCGATAATTGAGATTGTTAAAAGATTTTCAGGTGAAACTGTCGAACGCTCTAAGCTCCTTGGGCTGCGGGCTGAAGGTGGGTTCAACAACGACTGGGATGCGTCGAAGGAGCTGCTAAGGCGGCGCGGCGTTGAAGTCGAATGGGATACGCTGGCTGAAGAAGGGCGAAAAGTCTGTTTCAAACTTGCTCCCGAAAATGAAAAGCTGCTTGTAGATATTGAACTTCTTAAGAAACTTAGCAAGCGCTATCGCCTGTTCCTTGCAACAGGCAGGCCGCGCGACGAGTATGAAGGCCTCTGGTCTGATACTTTCGACCCTGTTGTGGAAAAAGCCTATTGTTGCGACAACATAGAAGGGCTAAAGCCCAAGCCTGCACCCGATTTGCTTAAAGCTATAATCGGGCGCCACGGAATTGAGGGCGGATATTACGTCGGCAACCTGGTTGACGACATGAAAGCCGCTGTTGGAGCGGGACTTGAAGGAATTGGCGTTACGACAAATACGACAAAAGAAAACCTGCTCGAGGCAGGCGCGAAGCTTGTGATTGAGACAACTCCTGATATTAGAAAGGTGTTTATGCTATGAAAGAAAGAAAAACTGAAATAGCAAGAAAGACAAAAGAAACTGATATCGAGTTGACAATCAACCTCGATAAAGCAGGCAAACTGCAGGTTAAAACAGGCATACCGTTTCTCAATCACATGATGGATTCGTTTGCCTGCCATGGCAGGTTCGCGCTGAAGATTAAAGCTGAGGGCGATTTGCAGGTTGACCCGCACCACCTGATTGAAGACTGCGGCATCGTGCTTGGCTCGGCAATATCAAAGGCGCTGGGCAGCCCCGAAGGAATCCAGAGGGCGGGGTATTTCTCTTTCCCCATGGATGGGAGCCTTGCCAACGTGGCGCTTGACCTTTGCGGCAGGCCGAACCTTGTCTGGAACGTAACGCTTGGCGAAACCCTTTTAAGCGATGTTGACCCGAATCTTTTTCGCGATTTTTACAAGGGTCTCGCCGATGGCCTGCGCGCGACAATTCATATTAACGTGCCTTACAGCGACAACGACCACCACGCGCTGGAAGCGGCCTTCAAAGCATTTGGACGAGCGCTCCGCGAAGCGGTGACAAGAACAAGGGATAATGGAATACTAAGCACCAAGGGGAAAATTGATGGTTGAGATTGTGAATTGCGGCGGCAATCTCGGCAGCCTCAAGCGCTGCCTCGACCGCCTCGATATAGATTACAAGCCTGCTCTGTCCGGCTGCGAACTGAGCGGGGGAAAACCTGTTATCCTGCCCGGCGTCGGCTCGTTCGGCTCGGTTATGGAGCGGCTGCGAAACAGGGGCTTCAAGGACAGGCTGAAAGAAATCGTTGCGGCCGGCACGCCTTTGCTCGGAATATGTATCGGGCAGCAGGTGCTTTTCGCCACCAGCGAAGAGTCGCCGGAAATGCCTGGACTGGGGTTGCTGGGAGGCAAGGTCGTCAGGTATCGTAAAGGGAAAGTCCCTCAAATTGGATGGAACTTTGTGAAACCCCGTGAAGGAAGCGGTTACGAACCGGGATATGCCTATTTTGTAAACTCCTATTATGCAGTTGTGCAGAACAGGGACGTTGTCCTTTATGAGTCCGACTACTACGGCCCGTTCTGCGCCGCGGTTCAGACCGGCAATATCACTGCTTTCCAGTTCCACCCGGAGAAGAGCGGGGAGTTCGGGCATAATATTCTCAGGAGATATTTCAATGCTTTGTAAAAGGATAATTCCGTGCCTCGATGTTGACAACGGGCGCACGGTCAAGGGAATAAAGTTCCAAAACCTGCGCGATGTCGGCGACCCGGTCGAACAGGCGCTTGCCTATCAGGAACAAGGCGCCGACGAACTGGTGTTTCTCGATATATCCGCTACAAACGAAGGGCGCAGGACAATGGTGGAAGTGGTTGAGAAGGTTGCCGACGTTCTTATGATTCCATTTACCGTCGGAGGCGGAGTCTCGACTTGTGAACATGCGAAGCAGCTTCTCGAAAGCGGCGCAGACAAGGTGTCGGTAAATACCGCAGCAGTGAACAGGCCGCAGCTTGTCTCGGAGATTGCCGGGGGCTATGGTTCGCAGTGCTGCGTCCTTGCAGTTGATGCTAAGCAGAAGCGAGATGGCAAATGGGAAATACTGACACATGGGGGAAGAAAGCAGACAGGGCTTGAGGCATTTGTCTGGGCGAAAAAAGCAGTTTCTCTCGGTACTGGCGAAATACTGCTTACTTCATGGGACCGCGATGGGACGCTTAAAGGCTTTGATATCAGGCTGACTTCTCTCTTTTCTGAGAACCTGCCGGTGCCTGTGATAGCATCGGGCGGCGCGGGCGGGCCGGAGAGCTTTGTCGATGTCTTCACGAAAGGGAAAGCCGATGCGGCGCTTGCGGCAAGCATTTTTCACGACAGCAAGTGGACCGTCAAGAATCTAAAGAAGGAGTTAAAACGGGAAGGAATAACGGTGCGGCTATGATAGTTCCAAGCATTGACATAATAGACGGAAAAACTGTCCAGCTCCGCCAGGGCAAGGAGCTTGTTCTGACGGACAGCCGGAACCCGGTGGAGCTTGCGGCTGGGTTCAACCGCTACGGCGAAGTCGCGGCGATAGACCTTGATGCCACTATGGGAAAAGGGAGCAACCTCGAACTTATAAAAAGAATATGCCGGGTCGCGCAGGTGCGCGTAGGCGGCGGCATACGAGACGTTGAGCGCGGCAGGGAATTCTTAAGCGCCGGCGCCTCAAAAATAATAATCGGCACTGCCGCGACACCGGAGTTCCTGCAGGAATTCCGCCCTGAAACAGTTATTGTCGCTCTCGACCACAAAGGCGGCGTGGTTGTTGATAAAGGATGGCAGTCCGAGACCGGCGAGACTGTCATCGAAAGGGCAAGGCGTCTTGCGCCATACTGCGGCGGTTTTCTTGTCACTTTCGTCGAGGATGAAGGCGGCATGGGCGGCATGAAACTCGAAGCAATCAAAGATTTACAGAAGCAGATTGACAAACCCCTGACAGTTGCCGGCGGCGTTGCAAGCACGGAAGAGGTGGCCGAAATTTCAAAACTCGGCATCGATGTACAGGTCGGCATGGCCCTTTATACCGGCAAAATCGACCCGGCCGAGGCGGTTGTAAAAAGCATAGATTTCGAAAAGGCAGAGCTTCTGCCAACTATTGTTCAAGACGAGGCAGGCCAGGTTCTGATGCTTTCCTACAGCTCGAAGGAATCCTTGAAGCAGGCGCTTCGGGAAGGCAAGGGCGTATACTTCAGCCGGTCAAGAAATGAAATCTGGGAGAAAGGTCTTACTTCCGGCAATACTCAGGAACTAATCTCATGCCGTGCCGACTGTGATAGAGATACTTTGCTATTTACAGTCTGCCAGAAAGGTGCTGCCTGTCACAAAGGCTCTTACAGTTGCTTCGGCGGCAGGAATTTTTCACTGCCGTATCTGCTTGAAGTTTTGCGGCAACGAAAACAAGATATGCCGGAGTGGTCTTACTCGGTGAAAATGTTTAAGGACAGAAAAGCATTGCTCGTGAAAATAAAGGAAGAATCAAGCGAAGTAATAAAGGCAGAGAGCCGGGGCGAGTTCAGGTGGGAAATCGCGGATGTGATATATCTCTTAAGCGTACTCGCGGTTGACAAGGATATAAGCTGGCGCGATATTGAGGCTGAACTCGGGGGAAGGCACAGATGATGAAAATACTGCAACGTGAGAAGGCCTGGGAGTTTCTTTCAGAGCAAAGGACAAAGTCAGCGGTTCGCGACAAGAAGCTTGAGGCTGCTGTTGCCGACATAATTGAAGCTGTCAGGGAGAGAGGCGATGGGGCGGTCCGCGAGCTTGCAGCCCGTTTCGGGGATGAAGTTCCCGAATACTTCATCTTGAGCGAAAAAGAAAAGTCCGCCGCAGTCAACAGGCTGGATGAAGAAACTCGGAAGCTTCTTGAGCGCGCTGCCGGCAATATACGCGCCTTTGCCGATGAAATTATGAAATCGTTTAAGTCGATTCACATTGAGTATGCAGGATGGAATGCAGGACTTGATTTCAGGCCGGTTAGAAGAGTTGCATGCTACGTGCCGGGCGGGCGCTATCCGCTGCCTTCGACGGCGCTCATGACCGCTATTACGGCTCAAGCTGCGGGTGTTGAGGGGATATGCATTGCTTCTCCGGAGATGCGGGACGAAATTGTCTATGCAGGCCGACTTGCCGGTATTGAAAATTTTTACCGGATGGGAGGAGCACAGGCTATTGCCGCGCTTGCCCTGGGAACCGAGACAATAAAACAGGTGGATATGATAGCCGGCCCGGGCAACGCCTATGTTACGGAGGCAAAGAGACAGCTTCAGGGTGTTGCGGGAATTGACATGCTGGCGGGGCCGACTGAGGTGGCTATAATAGCCGACTCGGATGCAAATCCCGGGTGGGTCGCGCTCGATATTTTAGCGCAGCTCGAACACGACCCCGGTGCCCGAAGCTGGCTGTTTACTGACAGCTTGGAGCTTGCCCGGAGGGTAACGGAGGAACTTGACCGCTTTCTTGAGGAAATGGGTTTGCCGGAGTTTGTGCGAGAGAGCCTGCCGCGCCAGGTGATGTTTATCTTCGAAAGCCTTCCTCAATGCGCCCGTGCCTGCAACCTGATTGCACCGGAGCACCTCGAATTGCAAGTGGCAAAGCCTGAACTTCTCAAGGAAGAGTTGACCGACTATGGTGCGCTTTTTATGGGCTACAAGACGGCTGTATCACTGGGCGATTACATGGCAGGGCCGAACCACACTTTGCCAACAGGCGGGACATCTCGTTTTTCAGGAGCCTTGAGCCCCCTGACGTTTCTGCGGCCGCAGAGTTGGATTAAGGTCACGGGCGATGCTGAAAGCCTGTATGCCGACACAGACGCTTTTGCACAGGTTGAAGGATTACCGGCTCACAGCGAATCGACACGAGCAAGATTTTCGTGATTTGTTATTATGATCTCCAGGACGTTGTCGCGTTGCACCTGTTTGATTGGGCTGGTTAGGCGCTTCAGGGGTTTCCTCTGGCGCAGGCGTGCGAAGATATTCTTGTCGCGCTCGAGCGTCATCTTGCGGTGGATAAAGACCTCCAGGGAGATTCTGAACAG
>CAYWBA010000162.1:0-7376 GCA_964455955.1 uncultured Planctomycetota bacterium
CCCCTGCCTGAATCTGTAAACAGGCGCGCCTGTTTTGAATTGCCTGCTATTGTAACTCCTTATGCCAAAAGCATGTTACGACATTTACTCCCCACACACCCTGTTTACAGACAGTTTACAGACTCTATAAATTCGCTGCGGCTGCGAGTTTCCATCCATCTCACGGAGGTGGGGCAGTCAATCGCGCTATTTACTACCGAGCGTTCAGGGCTTGGCGAACTTGGAAACAATCTTGCAGGAGAGCTGCATCAGTACCTGCAGCAGTCCGAGGACTATAAATACTCCGACGAACCGGATACCGAGGGTCATGAACACGTATCCCCAGCCGGCATCCTTGACATACAGCGGGGCGTGTACGCTGGCGAACATGGCGATAAACATGCCTGCTGCAGAAGCGGTGCCGATGACACCCGACACACTCGGCCCCATTGCGTGCATGAGGAGGAAGTTCTTGGGGTTGTACTTCTGGCCCTGAACCTGTGCGACGCGGGAGGCCATCGGGACGGCGGATACGCCTGCGGCGCCGATGAGGGGGTTCATCTTGTCTTTTTCCTTGAGGAACAGGTTCATCAGCTTGATAGTGAGTATCCCGCCCATGGTGCAGAGCGCGAAGTCGAAGAGGCCGAGGGTGAAGATGGCAACGGGTTTGAGAGAGAGGAACTTTTCCGCCTGCATGGTGGCGCCGACCGAGAGGCCGAGCAGGATTGTCACCGTATTCATAAGCGCGCCCTGGGCTGTATCGGAGAGACGGGCTACAACGCCGGATTCGCGCATAAAGTTACCGAGCATGAACATGCCCATAAGCGGGATTACCTGCGGCACGAGGAGAGCGATAAGCATGGTAGCTATTATCGGGAAGACGAGTTTTTCGACTCTTGAGACGGGGCGGAGCTGTTTCATTATCCGGGTGCGTTCTTTGCGAGTGGTGACAAGCCGCATTATCAGCGGCTGGATAAGAGGGACCATTGCCATGTAGGAGTAGGCTGCGAGGGCATTCGGGCCGAGCAGGTGCGGGGCGAGGGCCTGGGTGAGGAAGATTGTCGTGGGGCCGTCTGCCCCGCCAATTATTCCCACTGAAGCTGCTTCCTGAAGTGAGAAATTTGCGATGCCGAAGATGAGGATTGTTCCGGTGAAAGTGACGAAAACCCCGAGCTGTGCGCCTGCGCCAACTATCATTGTTTTGGGGCTGGCGATAAGAGGCCCGAAATCTGTCAACACCCCAAGCCCGAGAAATATCACGCAGGGGATGATTTCCCATTCTATGCCGTACTTATAGAAGAACTGGAAAAGGTTTGGGAAACCTTGCTCGCTCTGGCCCATCAGCTGGACCAGAGGGAAATTGACGAGGAATATGCCGAAGCCTATGGGCAACAGGAGAAGCGGCTCGTACTTCTTCACGACCGCGAGATAGATGAAGAAAAAAGCAATCGCCCACATGATGGGATACTGCCAGCTCATGTGGGCTATGCCGGTCTGATCAATGATGTTGCGTAGGAACTCTGAGTAATCCAGCCCGGCGGAAGTCAAGTAGGCCCCCTTTCAAAAAAGAAGGCTTTAAGGTAAGCTCGCAAAGAACGCGGGCAGAGCAAGGGCGTTGCGAGTAGTTGGAGTTCAGCTTCACTCAGTCTCGATTATCGCGAGAACGGTCTCTGCTTCAACAAGCTGGCCGGGCTCCACCTTTACTTCAGCAATCTTGCCGGCTGCAGGCGCCACAACAGGCATCTCCATTTTCATTGCTTCAAGGACAGCTATCTCGTCATCTTCGGCCACGGCGTCTCCCGGCTTCACGAGTACTTTGACGATTTTCCCCACCATGGGAACAGTCACATCGATTTGGGCCATATTCATAACCCTCTGTTCATTTTCCCAGTCCGGTAATACTTGTCAACCCCTAACCCCTGCCTGCACGCAAGCACCCAGTTTGTAGCCGTTCATGGGGAGTTTGTCAAGAGAGATTAATAAATTGTGGAACAGGCTGGCCTGCAAAGTGGGCTCACACAGTATCGCCAGGAAGTTGAAAGCACTGCGGCCGCGGCTTATTTTGTTACAGGCTCTGAATTTCGGGCGCAACATTTTTGCTCCGGGCGCGTTTATTCTACTTGAGAGCAGTAGAGCAGGTGAGCAGTAGAGCAGCGGCCTCCTTGACTCCTGTCCTACTGTTCAACTTTCTACTATCTCGGCCGGAGGCCGCGGAGGAGTCAAGATGAAAAAGGCTTGTCTTGCCGTAATGCTTGTGTTGCTTGTGAGTATGCCGGCGCTTGCGCAGGAGCGGGCTGGCGATGAGGTTAGGGAACTCCAGCGCAGTCTCAGGGAGCTGCGCGAAGAAATCTCCCGGCTGCACATGGTTAACTCGCTGGAGCTGACACTTGAGCAGGCGCTGGAGCTCAAGATGCTTCTCGACGACCTGAAGCTTGCGCGCGAGCTTTTCACCGAGCAGACTGCCGGGAACCAGAAAGAGATGGTGGCTGCGCTGCAGAAGATTCGCGATGCACTCGCGGCCGGCGCGCAGGAGATACAGGAGGAGCTTCTCGCAGAGTACAACAAGCTTCGCAAGAAGAACGGCGAGGCAGCCAGGGAGTTTTTCGAGAAGCTCAAAAAGGCGGACGAGGAGCTTAACACCATACTGACGCCCGGGCAGCGCGAGGCTGTCGAGAACTACGACGCAGACCCACTCAGGCCTAAAGGGGAAGGCGGCAAGAGCGAGAGTTCGCGTCTTGAGCGGATGGCGAAGCTCCTTGACAGGATTGTAGCATTGAACCCTGAGCAACTCGCGCAGGCCGGGGAGAAGCTCATGCAGCAGTTCCTGGGCAAGCTAACAAAGGCCCGCAACGTCGCCCCGCAGTACATGCAGAAGGTACGAAGGAAGGTTGAGGAGGTTATTCAGAAAGCGCGGGCTGTAGATGAGTTCGAATACGTTCTCTGGCGCGAAGAACTTGCCAGGCAGCTTCTTGAACTGACCAACCCCCCGAAGCGCCGCGGAAGGCAGGTAGACAAGAGGCAGAAAGGACCGAAGCTTTCCAAAGCGGGAACTGTGCTTCTTGACGAGGGCATGTTGAGCGCCCTTGAGGCTAAGATAAAAGCTCTCAGGAAAGCCGAGGAAGAAGAGAAACCGGCCGAGCCTGGGAGCGACAAGCGGGGTGAAGAATAGGGCGGGCGGCTACTGAAAGCCGTGCTCTGCAAGGAAGTCCCTGGAGATTTTGGAGCCCGGTCTGGCGCCGCCAAGCAGTTTCCGCACCCACTTGCCGAGCATGTCAACCTCGATGTTGAGATGCGCTCCGGACCTCTTCTCGCCCAGCGTGGTTACGGCAAGGGTGTGGGGTATTGTCGCAACTGAGAACCGCTTCTTGTCCACGGAAACAAGCGTCAGGCTGACACCTTCGAGAGCGACAGAACCCTTCTCTATCATGTTTGCGGCAAGCTCGGGGCCGCACTCGACTGTCAGGACGGTGGAGCTTGCGAGCTTCTTTATCCGCTTGAGGACCCCTATCCCGTCCACGTGCCCGGCGACGAAGTGCCCGCCGAGCCTGTCACCCACCTTCAGGGCGCGCTCGGCATTTACGTAGTCCCCGGTTCTGAGCTCGCGAAGGTTCGACCGCTCGATGGTCTCCTCAACAGCATCAAACGTGGCAAGGGCGCCGTCGAGGCTGCTTATGGTAAGGCACACACCGTTTACCGCGACGCTTTCGCCGAGTTGCAACGGGCCTTCAAGCGCCGAGCTGTCAACTGCGAGCAGAAGACCCCCGCCTGAAGGGGCCGCCTTCTCAACCCTGCACCTAACTTCGATTATTCCTGTGAACATAGCCCATTTATATAAGGGCAAGGCAGGCACCTCGTCAACAAAAAAAGCCCCGGCGGTGCCGGGGCATCGAACCCTGAAAGCGAATTAGAACCCGGAGCCATCGTCATTATCACGTTTCTTTTTCTTCGGCCGGTCTGGCCGGTCCCCCCTGTCACCTTTCTTCTGGCGCTTCCGGTCCTTTTTAGGCATCATGCCCTGGTCCTGGCTCTCTATCTCTACACTGCCCTCAATTTCGAGGTCCGAGACTTTCATCTTGTAAAGGCTGCCGCCGAGATATACATAGAGACTAACTGTAGCTACCTTTATGGCGGCAGGTCCGCCCGTGACAAGCTTGCGTGCCATCTTCCTGGCCCGTTCCAGCAGCTCTTTGGGTATCTCGTCCCTGGTAACAAAACCATCGCCGTTGCCATCCAGTCTGTCAAACTTGTTAGGAGGGCCTGTCCACTCGTCCTGGCTTATCCTGCCATCGCCGTCAGCGTCGAACCTCTTCATAACAGCGTCTATCGCGGACTTGTCGGACTGGCCCGCATCCGTCAGGTCGCGCTTCGCCTCGACCTTCATTTCCGAGGTGTTGACCTTATAGACTGTGGTTCCGCTCACCAGAAACAGCGTGTTGCCGGAGAGCTCCATAGCTACTGTCGAGCCGCCGGGAGGGGACATAAAACGCGGGCGCTGCATCCTCTCGCCCCTGTTGCGGTCCGTGCCGCGTTCCGGTCCGGGCCTTGGGCCGCCAAGCGGGTCTCCGTCATCCGGCGGCTTGTCCTGCGCAAAAGCGAGCACCATGCCTGCCACAAGTACAATACCGGCCATCACTGCAAGCAGACCGTATCTCATAAAACCCCTCCTTCCCGACAAATTGTTTCACATTCCACTAATCCTAAAACGCGCTCCCCTCCACAAAGTTCCGGTCTGCAATATAAATACTGACAGGGCAGCGTGGCCCTTAACTGGGAAAAAGTAATAACCGGGGGTTGACTTGAGTTTGGTGGCAAGTATACTGATTTAGTGATGCTCCGGTAGCTCAGTTTGGTAGAGCAGCTGACTCTTAATCAGCGGGTCCGAGGTTCGAGCCCTCGCCGGAGTATTTTCTTTTTAGAGCACCGAACGGCAAGTCCTCAGACCTTCTCGGGAACATGCACATAGGGCCCCCGAAATGCTGCAAAGCACGCGGCGGCCGGTTATGAGTGCGCGCGGCGGCGGTATCTGCGGGCCGCGAAGAGCCATCCGAGGAGCAGCAGGAAGAACAAGGTGGAGCCGAGCACCGACCCCGGGGTTCCCTCGCGTGTGAACGCGCAGTGGCATCCGCCGCCAGAATTTTTTGTGACAGGGATACCTGTATAGGTAAACGTAATTGCCGTGCCCGGCGCCCCGGCGTTGCCAACCGCGTCTGTTGCACGGCTCTGTACGGTGTAGGACTTATCGTACCTCCACGGCATCCAACCTGTGGCGCGCGACCAGGAAGCCGGGGTTCCCCCCAGGTGCTCTGCCTCGAGCCAGACTTCCGTTGCCGATTTAAAGCCGAAGTCGGCGGGGTCGTAGTAGCATCCCTCGTCAATGTCAAAGATGGTAACCTCGACAAGCGCGATGGTGCTGCCCCCTGTGTCAGTAGCGGCCCCGGTAACGGAGGCAACTGAGTCCGGTTCCGTGCCGTCCTCTGGAAATGTCACCTCGGAGGTGGGCGCGGTGTGGTCATCGGTAATCTGTATTGACGCATTGCCGACGAAGCCGCCGTTTTCCACAACCACCCATACTATCGCAACAGTGTTATCAGGGATGTCAGTTTCAAGGACTACTGTGTTGACTGCGTCAAACGCGGTGCACATCCCGGACGTTAGCAGTGTGCCGCTGCCGATTGTGCCATCTCCGTTTACGTTGATGTAGTATGTGCCATCCTTGTTCGACTGCCAGTTGATTGTGGTGGAGTTCGTCGCCGGCCCAATTACAGAGCATAAAACAGAATTGACAACCACTGTCGGCACGTTGCTGTTGAAAGTGAACGTTATCCCCGCACCGGGTGACTCCACATTGCCGACTGCGTCTGTGGCGGTGCTCTGGATTGTGTGGACTGTGAAGTCCACCCACGGTATAGAGCCGGAGCTGTAAAGCCAGAAGGCAGTGTCAGAGGCTGCTATCCACACTGAGGTGAGGGAATCGAACTGGCCGCTTGCCGGGTCGTAGTAGTTCGTGCCGTCGAAGATGGATATTTCCACGAGGTCAACGATTGAGCCGCCTGTATCGCCTGCGGTGCCCAGGATGTTCGTGACACAGCCGACTATCGAGCCGTTCGTCGGGTTGGTTATGACCGAGGCAGGTGCAGTCTGGTCGTCGGTGATCTGGGTGCAGGTGAAGCATGTTTTCGGGAGGTCTTCCACAATTATATAGACGTCCTCTGTTGTGTTATCGCCAATGTCTGCCGGGACCACAGTGGTTAGCACATCTTCATTTGCGTTGCAGGAGCCGGTATCAATCTGCGTGCCACTTCCCTGCGTGCCGTCCCCGCCGACCTCGATGTAGTATGTGCCGAGATTGTTGGGGCACCAGGTGATGACAACATCTGTGGCAGGGCCTATTACCCCGTCGGCCGGTGCGACCGAGATGATTGTAACCTCTAATACTTCCGGTGTCACGGCGCTTACTGCCGCTGCGGCGTCTATGCGCCCGTAACCGTAGTAGATATCAAAACCGGGGTCGCCGAGGTCAACTGCGGTTGAGCGTATCAGGCCCCGCACCTGTTCGTTTGTATAGGTGGAATTTTTCGCAAACATAAGCGCGGCGAGCCCAGCCACGTGGGGCGCGGACATCGACGTGCCGGTTTTTTTCGAATACCCGTCGCCCTTGTAGGTTGACCATACATTTGTGCCCGGCGCCACAACATCGAGCCAATCGCCATAGCTCGAAGAGTTGTTCCTCACATCATTCGATGTGGTATTGCCCACCGCTATTACCTCAGGCCAGCTTGCAGGATAGTGCTTTGCGCTCGAACCGCGGTTGCCAGAAGCTGCGACAATGATGCAGCCCTTGCCGTGGGCGTATATCACACCGTCATGGCCGGCGGAAGAGTTAGTGCTAGTACCGAAGGAGCAACTGAGCACTTCCGCACCATTATCTGCAGCATAGTAGTATGCCTGAACTATTCCGTCAGAGTTACCGACGCCATAGTCGTACATGACTTTCAAAGGCATTATCTTGGCACCGAACGCGAGCCCGGCTATTCCCTCGTTATTGTTGGCAATCGCGGCGACTGTCCCGCAGCAATGCGTCCCGTGGCCGTACACGTCACTCGGGTCGTTATCATCATAGGCGAAATCGTACCCGGTAATGAGATTGCTTTGAAGGTCGGGATGGTCCAGGTCGCAGCCCGTATCCAGCACTGCAACAACGACATCCTCTCCTGTGCTCTGGTCCCACGCTGCGCTTGCGTTTATCTTCGTCATCCCCCACTGGGAGCCGTCTGCATAATAGGGGTCGTTCGGGCTGAACTGGACACGGACAATGTAGTTCGGCTCAGCATATCTAAGTGTGGACTCGGGAAGCAGAACCATAAGCGCGTCGGCAACAGCGGTGGTTTCGGCAAGAC
>CAYWBA010000163.1:0-7371 GCA_964455955.1 uncultured Planctomycetota bacterium
AGACCTTTTCCGCCTCAATCTTGCTCTTCCCGTAGTGCCCGACGCCTATCATCGGGTCGTCTTCGTAAATCGGGTGCTTCTCGGGCACGCCGTAAACCGCGGTCGAGGAGATGAGAACCACGCGCTTGATTCCGTTGTTCTGCGCGGCCGTCAGCACGTTGCGTGTCCCCTCGACGTTGACTGAGAAGATGTCCTCGCGCTTCCAGAGCGGCAGTGCGGCCGCGGCGTGGATGACGACATCTATCCCGCCGCTTGAAAGAACCCTGTTAACTGCGTCAAGGTCCCTGATATCCACGCTGCGGAACTCGGTGCCGGGCGGATAATCGTCTTTCCCAAATCCGGCAATATCCACAAGAACCGGTTTGTGGCCGTATTCGGCAAGCCCGTTTGCTGTATGGTAGCCGAGAAAGCCCGCACCGCCTGTGAATACAAATTTCATTTTTTACATATTCTCCTGCTGGTTCAGATTGCTTAATACTATATCTTCGCCTTGCTATTTCAACAAAAAAGCCCTGTTGCACGCAAGCAACTTCAAAACTCTTTGACTTGTGAGCGGTATTGGGTTAATATGGAAAACACCTGTGTGATATTGTTTGTGAGGCGACACATTGGCAGATAAGATAACCTCGCTCAAATGGTGGATTAAGGGAAGGAATATAGCAAGTGTTCTCCTGATACTCGTGGCTGTGCTGGTATTGCTTTTCCCGCTGCGGCTGTGCGTGTCCAACTTGCAGCTTGCAGGAGAAATACGCGCTGAGTATGCACAGTGGGTTAAAACACTTCCTTCTCTCCCCGACTCTGAAAACGGTATGTTACTTGTCCTGAAGGGAGCTCAAGCTTTTTCGGAGGGTTTGCCAGATAGGTTCACCAGTCAGATGGGTTTCACTATGGATAACGGATTCGCTGCGGCAGATTTGCGAGAGTACCTTGCTTTGAAGAAGAATCAGCTTGGGCTTGTCTATGAAGGCTTGCGGTATGAAAAGTTTCAGACTCCCATTGATTACAGTCAGAGATTCGGGCTGGGAGTTTCTCAAGCGAGAGGCTTGGAGGCTGTAGCACAATTACTTGCTTACAAAGGCGACCTCGCGAAGTTCGAGGGAAGGAAATCGGACGCACTCAGGGACTATTTAGAAGTGCTGCGGCTTGGTAGAAGTCTCTCATCCACCCCACAGACGTTTTACCTGGAGTCCAGGGTTTTATTGATAGGTTTTGTATCTCTGACAAAAAGCCTTTCTGAAAGTTTTATCGACAAAAACGATCTCGCTGGCACGCTTGAGTCGCTGACAGAGATACACAGTCAGCACGATTATTATCCCAGGATGGAGACGTGCTATTACTTTTTCCTGATTTATGCCGCGAGAAGGATAGACAATCTTTTTGAATATGTTGGCAGAGACCCCGGGTTTACTGCTTACGAGCGCATAGGCATGTCGAAGTTTGTCCATGACTACCGACGTGATGTGCAGATATGCCGTAAGGTTCTCGACTTATATTGCAAAATCGACCCGGCTAAGTATTACTCTTTGTCAGTAGAAGGGAAAGATATTCAGGCGCTCATGCACAAGATATGGGCGTTAAGCGACAAGGACGCAACAATCTTCATGTCATTCGCATTATCAATGATTGATGGCACACTAAGAGAACTGGCGGAAGTTGAAGCGCTCTGGCGGGGGGCGATTGCGCTTGCGGCAATCAGGCTTTTTGAAGCCAGAAATGGCAGGTTGCCGGAGAACCTGGACGAACTTGACAAACTTGTGCCGAAGGAACTGCTTATTGACCCGTATTCAGGAAAAGACCTTGTTTACCGTCTTGCAGGTGATGATTTCTACCTTTATAGCGTGGGGTACGATGGTGTGGATGGAAAAGGCACCAGCGACGCTCCCATATTTGAAAGCGCGCTGTATCAGGAGGGGATGTCAGATGTTGTGTTCCACGCGCCGGCGGGTGGGGAGAAAGATAAGTAGGGGTTGAGATGCAGGTTGAGGTAACCTGTCCCAAATGCGGCGAGAGTTGGGCCGAAGATTCGCGGCGGGTGGTGCGCAAGCTCAGGTGCATCTCGTGCTCGCACAGGTTCATGCCTGTCAGAGAAGGTGTGCCGTGCCCAAAGTGCGGCTCTGTCCTTATCCTTCCCCGCGGCCGGTCGAGACGCACAGTCACCTGCCTGAACTGCTCGTTTGTCTTCCGCGAACCGAAATGGTGGCAGAAGCGCAGGTACCAGGCCCTTGGTTTTTTTATTGCTGTCGTATTGGTTTTCGTCGTTTTCGCCTTATTTCGCTACTGGTCCAACGTGCGTTTAGCTGGTGAGCTGCGCGCTGAGTACGCGAAGTGGCTTGAGACACTTCCCAAAGTCCCCGACTCCGAGAACGGCATGCTGCCTATTCTGGAAGGTCTTAAAGCTTTTAAAGGGGAACTTCCAGAATGCGTGCCGGGGAAGGACCCAAGCCTTTTGAGTGAGGAAGACAGGGCTCTTATGCGGCAATACATTGCCGAGAGGGAGCAAGGGCTGCGGCTGGTTTACGAAGGTCTGAAGTACGAGAAGTTTTTGTTTCCGACCGACTGGAGCAGGATACGTGAAGCGAAATTTCCAAACCTGCCTGAGTTCAGAAACGCTGCCTATGCGCTTGTATACAAGAGCAGCTTTGCAGCGGAGGAGGGCAGGAAACCGGAGGCGCTGGAGGAGTACCTGAACGTTTTACGCTTAGGCCGGACGCTTTCGAGCAGCCGCGCTTATATATCCGCCATGATAGAGGTGGCTGTTCTCTACATAGGTTTGAGAAGTATGACAAGGACACTTTCTGAAAGCTCGTTTGCTGGAAGTGACCTGGAGTACACGCTCGAAACGCTCCTACAGCTTCACGGTAAAGGCGGGGGATTTTATCCCACGATGGAATCGAAGTATTACATGTTGATGTTTGTAATTGCGGATATTATTGAAGGGAAGTTTTCCTTCGGGCATCCCGATTGGAAAGTTGGATGGCTTGACCGTCTTCGCCTGTCCAAGTTTATTCGCAACTACCGGCTTGATGTTGAGATATGCCGCAAAGTTCGGGAAATATGGCGCAATATAGACCTGTTGAAATATTACACCCTGCCTGCTGGGGTGAGAGACAGTCTCACACCTTCATGGACCTTGCTCAAAGCGGCTCCGACGCATGACCTTTTACGCGGGGTACAGTATGAAGTGATTAGGCTGCCTGATATTGAGCAGATAGTCAGTGTTCTGGTGGATAGTGAGGTTATTTGGCGGGGGGCAATTGCCCTGGCGGCAGTGCGGCTGTTCGAGGCGAGAAACAGCAGACTGCCACAAAACATTGAAGAACTGGGCAACTTGGTGTCGAAAGAACTGCTTATCGACCCGTTTTCAGGAGGCAACCTAATATACCGCCTTACGGGGAGCGATTTTTACCTTTACAGCGTAGGATACAATGGCGTAGACCACCGGGGGATTGGCGAGGTCCGAATCTACGAAAAGGATTACAACTGGAAAGAAATGTCTGACATTATATTCCACGCGCCGGGGGGTGTGGGGGAGGATAAATAGTGGCGTGCGCTATTTCCACCAGGGGAAGCTGCTGTCTATTTTCCAGCCTTTCCAGACGCTGATCATGGCGCGCAGGTTTATCAGCTTGCCTATGTTGCCCCCGGCTGTTATCTTTTCCCAGAACCTGAGCGCCTCCCCGGGGTTGTAGGGGTCGCGGCGCGCTTCGTTAATGAATCTTTCCAGTTCATCGATGGCTTTCCTTGTTATGCCGGGGTAGTTTCTCTTTGCGAACTTGAGGAGCCTGGCTGTGACCGAGCTCTTCTGGGAGTCTGAAGAGGCCGGGCCTGTCTTATCTGTACTTCCTCCTGCTATATCCGTTAGTGACAGTTGTGGCAGGAGTTCGGTCTGCTCCGCCGAGCGCATGCTTGCAAGCACGGCCTGGGCATCACCTGTCCTGTTGAGTTTACAGTAGCACTGGTAGAGATTACGCCAGCCTTCTTTGTTGTCCGGGCAGGTTTCAAGGCTTTTCTTGAAAGCCTCGATTGCCTTTTCGTAATCGGCGCATTTGGAGTATGCGCATCCCAGCCAGTGGTATGTTCTGAAGGAGGCCCTGTTTTGCCTGAGTGACAGTTCGAGAGAGAGCACAGCCTCTTCCCAGAGGTTGTGTTCGATGAGGGAAGCGCCGTACCAGCACCAGGCTTCGGCCGAGTCAGGCACCATCCTGGCCAGTTTGTCGAAGTGTCCGAGTGCTGCCTCGTAGCGGCCTTTGCGGTATGCCTGAGAGCCTTCCTCAATGCAGGTCTCGATTAAGGGCAATCTTCTGCTGTGCAGCGCTTCGTGTGTGAGCAGGCCGGAGATAGTCACTTCGTCCCACAGGACTCTTGTGTCGCCGACCTCAAGCGCTACCGTGCCGTTTGAGTAGGTGTCGTCGGTGCCGGATGCGAGTATTCTGCCATCCAGTATGAGTTTGAGGTTTTTGCCTGTCTTGCGGGCTTTCATAAGCAGCCATTTTCCGGCTGCGGGCACGGATTTCGCGGAGCCGGTCGAGCTTGTTTTCTTGAGAGGGAGAATGCTGTCGAAGACATCGTGGCGGCATATAAGGTTGCAGACGCCTTTTGAGTACATCCCGGCAAGTTTTTCAGAAACGCCTGATTTTTCGAAGAACTGCCGGTCCAGTTTAATCATAAAGGCGTAGTACTGGTTACCCTGATGGTGCATGAGAATTCCCGTTCTCCCTGCGCCCTTGAGCTTGAGGCGCGCCTTGACGGATGTATCGCCTGTGAAGGAGCCCAGCCAGAGCATTTGCGAGCCGGCCCCTTTTGCCTGCAGCGACTTTCTGCCATCCTCCGTGATAATCTTCCACCGCGGCGTGTCTGCCCGGCCTTGCTGCCAGAGCCAGTCGTTCAGTTGCTGCCCGGTCTCAAAGTCGTATGTCAGTGTTACGTAGTATTTGCCATCCTTCTTGCGCGCGGTCACTTTCGATGCGGAGAAGAGTTCTGCCATACATTCGTTTTCCGTGTATGCTTTTTTGTGCCCGATTTCTTTCGCGATTTTCCACATCATCTCGGCAATATCGTTGTGCCGTTCCTTCGCATAGCTGGAATCATTCAGCGGTTCGCAGCGGAGTTTGCGCAGGTGCTGCCGGGCTGTCTTGAAATCGCCGTCACGCAGTGCGGCGGCAGCGGTTTCGAATGCTTTCTGTGCCTCCTCGACAACCGTCTTTTTCTCTGCGGCCACGGCTTTGCGGCTTATCTGCTCTTCAAGTTGTGCTGCCTGCTTGCACATGGCCGGGTTGCCGTAGCTCTCCACCTGCGCAAGTACGTCGAGTGACTGGATGTATTTGCCTTGTGCGGCAAGTGCTTTCGCCTTTTCGATGTCAGCGCAGAACTTCCGCTTCATCTTATCTTCGAGAGACACGGCTGTTTTCAGGGCTTCCTTACCGGCGGGGAAATCTTTGAACTTTCGGGCGAAGTCACGCAGGGCGGCTGAAGCGGTATACAAGGCCTCTTCGCTTTCGAGTGCTTTTGCCAATTCGAGTTCGTTGCCAAGAAGGGCGCGCACCACAACATTGATTTTGTCTATCTCGGATTGCGCTCCCTCTCTGAAGGCGGGGAACCTGCCGGCAACGCGCCTGAACTCCTGGATGCGTTCTGAATAGTCAGCCGGGTAAGTCTTGGAGAACTCGAGTGCCTCTTCGAAGGCGAGGCGGCCGGCCCCGGCATCTCTGATTTTCTGTGCAGGGCGGCCTGGAAGTTCTTGGTCGTTGCGTGCGGCAGCCCGGCTGCTTTGCTTTGGTGTTTCTGTGGCGGGTACAGGGCGGGTTCTGCTGCCGCGCGCTACGAGCAGGAATACGAGGAACACAAGAACTGCCCCGGCCGCGATGCCTGCATGTTTCAGGTGCTTGTGATTGTCCTGCGGGGGGATGGCTTTGCGGCGGCGCAGGCTGGTTGTTTCCTCTTTGAAGTTGTTTTTGAGCATGTCGCGCAGAAGGCTCGCGACCTCTTCCGCCGACGGCCTTGAGCGAGGGTCTTTTGACAGCATGCGTTTGATGAGGCGCTTGAGGGGTGCGGGCAGACCTTTGGCGGCGCTGAGCGGGAATCTGACCGGGTTTGCCGCAACCTTCAGCATGACGTCGCCGGCGCTTGTTCCCTCGAAGGGAGCTTTGCCGGCCACCATGTGATAGAGCATCGCGCCAAGTGAATACACGTCTGTACTTGGACCGACATCCCTTGAAGAACGAATCTGCTCAGGTGACATGTACTGTGGCGTGCCTACCATCTCGCCGGTTATGGTCAGGTCTTCTTCGCCCTCGCCGGAGAGCCTTTTGGCTACCCCCATGTCCATTATTTTTGCAGTTCCGCTGCTGTTGAGCATGATGTTCGATGGCTTTATGTCGCGGTGTACTATTCTGATTGAGTGCGCGTGGGCGAGGCCGTCCGCCACCTGCGATGCTATGTTTGCGGCGGTGGCGACCGGTAGTTTGCCGTTCTCTCGAAGGATGCGAGCTACAGTGGTGCCGTCTACATACTCCATTATGATGTAGTAATGGCCATCCGCTTCGCCCGTGTCTTCGGTCCGCGTTATGTTGATGTGATTCATTTGTCCGGCTGCTTTGGCCTCCCGGAGGAATCGCTCGCGGAATTTCTTCTTTGCGGCCAGGTCAGGCGAGAGGACTTTGATTGCAACCTCTCTGTTAAGCGAGAGCTGGATGCTTTTGAAGACGACGCCCTGGCTGCCCTTGCCGAGCGGTTCTTTTAGCCTGTAGCCCGGCAGGTGAAACTTGCGGGTAATCATGTTCAAATCTCCGGATTCTTTGTCAGTTGCATGTTTAAGCGAATACTTCTATAATATAGCCGCGCCACTGATAGCGTTTGTGACAGGAAAATTTCGTAAATTCCTTTTCTTAGACTTGGGCCTTACCGCTGGAGTTCTGGTTCTTTATGGTTTCGCAAAGAAAATGTGAAATAAATGGAAGAGTTAGCCATCTATCCGCGTCTGAATACGTAGGGAATAATGCTTTGCCCGTGGCTACTGCCACATAAACATTTGGAGGAAGTACGGTGAGAAAGCTAATCGGGGTGATGCTCTGTATAGTGATGCTGCTAACACTGCTGGTGACGGCTGATGCGGGAGACAAAGAGCTTCGCAACCTCAAGAAAGAGCTGAAGAATGCTGTTACCTCGGGGGAAAGCGAGGCGATTGGCGATGTGCTTGTCAAAATTGTGAACCACGGCGGTGCTGACGCGGTGAAGGCGATTGTCTCGGTAATCAAGAAAATACCCGTCTCAGAGACTGTCATTTACTGGCAATTGGTCAGGGGGGTCTGCGCCGTGATTGACCGCGCGGCGCTGGCTGAGAGAGACGCTAGGGCGAGGGAAATCGCACTGGGG
>CAYWBA010000164.1:0-7350 GCA_964455955.1 uncultured Planctomycetota bacterium
GAGTTCGACCTGCTGCCAGTTCACAATTACAGGTTCGGAAGTCATCCCGATACGCACAAGATTGATTCAAAAGTCTACGAGAAGCTCTTCGGCCAGGGTGTTTTCGACGGCTGCTGGTACGGATGCACCATGGCCTGCTGCAAGGGAATAGACGGGTTCGAGCCCAGGACCGGGCCTTACAAGGGGAAGAATGTTTTTGTTGACGGGCCTGAGTACGAGACAGTCGCGGGCGGTTCGAATATGGGGCTTTTCGACCCGTACGTTATCGTAGAGTACAACTTCTACTGTGATACCTACGGCATAGATACAATCTCCTTCGCGACAGGCACGGCCTTTGCGATGGAGTGCTACGAGAACGGTATTCTCGACAGCGAGAAGACCGGCGGGCTGGAGCTGGAGTTCGGCAATGCCGGGGCAGCGCTTGAACTGCTGCACCAGATGTCGCGCGGGGAGGGTTTCGGCGTAGTCGTGGGGCAGGGCATCCGCAAGATGAAAGAGAAGTTCGCAGAAGAATACGGCGCAGACCCCGCATTCCTGAATGATATCGGCATGGAGGCCAAGGGCCTTGAATACTCCGAGTACGTCACGAAAGAATCGCTTGCAATGCAGGGCGGGTACGGCCTTGCGCTCAAAGGCCCCCAGCACGACGAAGCCTGGCTGATATTTATGGATATGGTCCACAACCTTATCCCCACCTTCGAGGAGAAGGCGGAGGCGCTGCACTGGTTCCCGATGTGGCGCACGTGGTTCGGGCTCAATGGCCTTTGCAAGCTGCCGTGGAACGATATCGAGCCTGCCGACAACGCCCAGCAGCCGGAGTCGCAGAAGGTCCCCAAGCACGTGCTGGGCTATACCCACTACTTCTCCGGCGTAACAGGCAGGGAAGTGGGGGAAAAAGAGCTTATTGAAATGTCGGAGCGCGTGTACAACTTCCAGCGGTGCTTCAACGTCAAGGTGGGTTTTGGCACGCGCGAGCATGATGCAATTCCCTACCGGTCTGCAGGCCCTGTTACTAAAGAGGAATACGAGTCCCGTGCCGAGCGCTACGACAAGCAGCTCAGGGAGCTTGAGATTCTTGACCCGGAAGGCAAATCCACGGAGGAAAAGATGGCTGCCCTTCGCGAGTACCGCCAGGAGCAATACGGCAAGCTCTGCACGGCGGTGTACGCGCGGCGCGGGTGGGATGACAACGGGATACCTACGGTCGAGAAACTCAGGGAGCTGGGCATTGACTACCCGGATGTTGTGGAAGTGGTAGAAAAGGCGCGCGGCAAATGACTGCCCGGGGTCTCTTTGTAGTTGGCACAGATACAGGCGTCGGCAAGACGGTTGTTGCGGCATCGCTTATCTACTATCTGCGCTCTAAGGGAACGAGCGCAGGCGGCTTTAAGCCGGTTGAGACAGGCGGTATCGGGGATTCGGCCATTCTTCGTGAGGCGGCAGGCGGCGAAGACCCGCCTGAACTGGTAAATCCCTACAACTTCGAGCTGCCAGTCTCACCCCACCAGGCGGCCGAAGAAGAAGCCAGAGCAATCGAGATACCGGTGATTGTCGAAGCTTTCAAGAAGCTCTGTGAAAAGCACGATTTCATTATTGTAGAAGGTGCCGGTGGATTGCTTGTTCCTCTTGCAAAAGATTACCTTATTGCAGATTTGATTAAGGAGCTTGAGCTGCCTGTACTGGTTGTGGCACGCGCCGCGGTCGGAACTATCAATCACACACTTCTTACAATCCGGCAGGCGCAGTCACTTGGTCTTGAGGTGATGGGTGTTATTATTAACCACAACCAACCGCTTGCATCTTCCGAGAGAGTTTCGCGTCCGGAGGATTTCGCACACTATACTGAAGTACCGCTACTCGGCAAATTTCCTCACCTCGGAAGCTTTGGCGCTGAGAGCCTGTCTGGAGTCCTTGAGGAAAACATAGATTTGTCTTTTCTGCCGGTTTCTTAGAGGCCTATCTGCTCCGCAATGCCGGTCATGGCTTCGAGGCTCAGGGCGATGAACTCGTCAGTGTCACGCTCGCGGAAAACCTTAACCTGTTCGTTCTTCAAAACCTGCCGAACTTCGCGTTTAGTTAATCAGAACTTCTTCACTTTTGAAATTTATGGTCGGAACTGCCACAAAAGTTACTTCTTCGAGACGGAGTTTCTTCCGCGTCATGATAATCTTTTCTAATTTCTTCGCAACGGTGGAAGTAAAAATTCTCTCTCCGCACTTTTTGCAGACGCCGGCCGGCACATCCTTAACTATGACAAGCTCTTCGTCCTGCCAGATGTCTTTGCTGACCAGTCGCTCTTCTACCTTGCCTCCGCAGACGTGACAATCGCCGTAATTGTGCATTCTAACCCCCTATTCGGCTTCGTAAATAGTTATAAGCAAGCCGACATTGTTTTGTTTCACCGAGCAGATAATTCCAATACTGCGCCCATTTGTTGACTTCCCCTGTATCTCAAACTTTGGGTTCCCCTTATCATCACATCCCCTGTCAGAAATGCGGGGATTTTCAAGAATCGCGTTTTCAATATCTACGAAAAAGAACGCATCTTCTTTCATTTCATCGATGAAGTGCTCAGTCACCTCGTAGTTGTCGTTGGCCACGCAGTTTTGAATTGTCTTTAGAGCCTTCTGCCTGCGCACTTACTCACCCGTCTTTCCTCAATGAGGCAAAAGTGCGGCTCGTGAGCGATGTTGTACTTTGCCTTCTGAATATTACTTAACCTGAATTAGAAGGTCAAGAAAATTATACCGCCTCTCTCAAAGCCCTATCTGCTCCGCGATGGCGGTCATGGCATCGAGACTCAGGGCGATGAATTCGTCAAGCGGGACACCTATACCCTCACACGATTTGATACGCTCGCGGCTTGCGCCCCGGGCGAAGCTCTTGTCCTTGAGCTTCTTCTTCACCGACTTGACCTTCACCTCCGCTACCTTCTTTGAAGGCCTGACCAGCGTGCAGGCGGTTATCATACCTGTAATGTCATCGGCACAGATTATCGCCTTCTCCATGGTGGTCTGGGGCGTGACAAGCTCGTTGTGCGCCTTTATAGTCCGCAGAATGTTTTCAGGCACTCCAAGCTCTGCAAGTTTTTCGCAGGCAATGGTTGTATGTTTTTCCGGCGTGTTGAATGTCTGGTCGTAGTCGAGGTCATGCAGCAAGCCGGCAAGGCCCCAGGGTTCCTCATCCTCGCCGAACCGCCGGGCCAGGGCGCGCATTATCGCCTCGACAGCAAGCATGTGGTGGCGCAGGTTCTCGTTGGATACGTTCTCATTAACAAGGGCAAGCGCTTCTTCCCGGTTCATCATTTCCCGCCTTTAAGCAGTTCCTTTAGATGCGCCTCGATGCACAGGGGCAGTCCCTGCAGGTTATAGCCTCCTTCAAGGGTGGAGACCAGCCTGCCCTGGCAACACTTGCTGGCAAGTTTGAGTGCGAGCCTGGTCAGCGTGCCGTAGTCTTCGATTTCCAGCCCGAGCCCGGCTATGGGGTCTTTGGCGTAGGCGTCATATCCAGCGGAGACGAGGACAAACTCGGGCGCGAAGCCGGCTAATTGACCTTCCGTTGTTTCCTTGAAGCTTGCCACGAATTTTTCCCTGTCTGCCAGCGAGAACGGGATATTGGCGGTGGTGCCCTGCCCTTCACCCTCGCCTGTTTCGTGTTGTCCGCCTGTTCCGGGATAGAACGGGTATCGGTGCAGGGAGAAATAGAAAACGTCCGGGTCCTGGTAGAAGGAGTCCTGCGTGCCGTTGCCGTGGTGGACATCCCAGTCAAGAATTGCGATTTTCCCCAGGCCGTGCTTTTTCTGAAGGTGGCGCGCAGCTATTGCCACGTTGTTGAATATGCAGAAGCCCATTGACTGGTCGCGTGTTGCGTGGTGGCCTGGCGGGCGCACGAGCGCTGCCGCGTTGTTGACCTTGCCGCTCATGACGGAGTCGCACGCTTCGAGCAGCCCCCCGGCTGCCCAGAGGGCAGCCTCGTAGGATTTGGGAGAAGCGACAGTATCCATGTCGAGGAACCCGCCTCCTTCACCCTCGATGAACTCGCGTATGTTATCAACATACATGCGCTCATGGTTGTAGCAGATTTCGTCAACAGTCGCGGCCCGGGCGCCAATACGCTTCAGTTGCTGCCACAGGCCGGTCTTTTTCAGGTGCGAGACAGTATTGATTAGGCGCTGCTTGTTTTCGGGGTGTGCGCCAGTTTCATGCTCCAGGTATATCTCTTCAAACACAACGCCGGTTGCCATCGGGCTCTCCTCCGAAGCATTTTGCAGGTAGTTAAGTAGGTACATTATCCTACCGCTTTCTGCGTTGAAGTCAAACAAAAATCAGGGGTCAGGCAGCTTGACAAGTCTATCCGCACATCGTACTATTTCCTCCAAGTGGTCTCTAATGTGGAGGCGTCAGCCTGTTGGACCTGTCCATACCTAAGTTCAATTCACTGAAGGAATTCTTTAACTGGTGGCAGACACCTCAAGTCCAAGATGTGATTCGGAAAAATCCGCAGGCAATCTCCACATTGGCACAGCACCCTAACGTCGAACCGTGGCTCAGCCGCTTCCTGAACATGGTCCAGAAAACGGAAACCAGCCCGCCAGCTTCCATAGAGGAGAGCATACGCATTCTGACAGTCGCCTCGCCGGAAAACGAAGCTCTTCGCCAGAAGGCCCTGCACAGCTACGCAAAGAGACCTGAAGCCTTTGAGGCGGCGATAACGGCAGACTTGGCCTCTGCTGGCGACATTGAATCTGTCGCGACTGAATTGTCTTCGTTTGCAGTTCCGGAGCCCAAAGGCTCTATTATCGCAGGCAACTACCGTGTGATTAGGCGCCTCGGTGAGGGTGGCATGGGCGCAGTATACCTGGCACACGATACTACTCTCGATATCGAGATTGCGCTCAAAATGCTCAAGATGGATGAATTCGCCAGCGAGGAGGAAGTGGAACGATTCTTGAGCGAGGCGCGTTCAGCCGCACAACTGAACCACCCCAATATTGTCCGCGTATATAACGCGGGCGTTGATGAGCGCGGCCGGTTCTACATTGCCATGCAGTTCATAGAGGGAGGCAGCCTGAAAAACTATCTCGCTGACAAAGGAGAAGAGCATGGCGCCCGCAGCATGGACCGCGAGCTTGCACGCATTTTCCACACAGTTGCACAGGCACTTGCCCACGCGCATTCAAACGGGATTATCCACAGGGATATAAAGCCTGCCAACATCCTGCTCGACAGGGATGGCACGCCTTACCTGGCCGACTTCGGGCTTGCCAAGCGGCTTGACGCTGCCGAAACAGGCGTAAGAACCGCCACATACGCGGTAATGGGTACTCCCTGGTATATGAGCCCCGAGCTGGCCTCCGGGGAAGCGCGCACAGTATCTCCTGAAAGCGACATATTTTCTTTCGGTGCAACAATGTACCACGCATTTACCGGCGGCGCGCCGTTTGAGGCGCCATCAGCTTACAAGGTTATGGAAAAGGTAATCGAGGAGATGCCGCCCCTGCCGCGCACCCTGCGGCCCGACATGCCGCGAGACATCGATGCTATCATTATGAAATGCCTGCACAAAGACCGCCGCCTGCGCTACGCCGGCGCGGGCGAACTCGCAGCCGACCTGG
This sequence comes from uncultured Planctomycetota bacterium, assembly GCA_964455955.1. Taxonomy (GTDB): domain Bacteria; phylum Planctomycetota; class SKW154; order SKW154; family DAOVDS01; genus CAYWBA01. The sequence continues at coordinate 5,615 of CAYWBA010000164.1, forward strand.
AGGCGTTTCTTGAAGGCCGGCCCGTGAGCGCGCGCCCGGTCAGCAGCCTTGAGCGGTTCAGGTGGCGGCTGAAGCGCAAAAAAGCCCTTGTGATGGCAGTTCTTGTGGCGGTTCTTGCTGCGGTCCTGATAGGCTTCATTGTATGGCGCCAGAGTTCTGTGCGGAAGACTGAACTGAAGGAAAAGCGCGTCAAAGCTGTGCGGCTGTTTGGCGACGCAAAGGCAGCATTTGAAAACAAGGAGTTCGAGAAAGCACTGGAATTGGTCTCCAAGTCACTGACACTCATACCGGATAGCAAAGAAGCACAAGACTTGAAATCGCTCTGTGATGCCAGGTTGCAGGAGAGAAGGCAGCGGGAGGCGGCTCGCCAGGAAGCTGAAACAATACTGAAGAAACTCGCGATGGCAGCAACACTGGATGAGCAGTTAAACCTGCTGGATCAAGCAATTGCGGCAGACCCGGCCTGGCTGAGACCCTATCTTGATAAAGGCGAAACGCTCAAAGATGCGAACCGTGATGAAGAAGCGATAGCGGCGTTTGAGCGCGCAATTGCCGTGGCCCAGCAGAACACGGACACCGGCGGCGAAGCGGTCGCGCATTTTCAGATGGGGGTAATTTACTGGCAAAAGCAGGATGACAAAGCAGGGCCTCATTTCAACAGGGTTCTGCAACTTATGCCGGATGTGCGCAACCCGATGACCCTGTTCGCCCAAGCTGCCGGAGCATACGGCCGGAAAGACCACGACTACTGCATCCAGCTCCTCGACGAAGCGCTTGTCTTGAACCCCGATTTTGCAGAAGCATACAACGGGCGTGGTGTCGCGCGCGCCAAAAAAGGCGATTATGGACACGCTATTGCTGATTTCGACAAGGCAATACAGTTGAAACCAAATTTTGCCATGGCGTTCAACAATCGCGGTAACGTTAGGAAGGAAAAACGTGATTATGACGGCGCTATCGCTGATTGTACGGAAGCAATACGGTTGAACCCGAGCAATGCCACGGCGTTCAGCAATCGCGGCAGTGCCAAAATTGCTAAACGCGATTACGACGGCGCTATCGCTGATTTTAACGAAGCAATACGATTGAACCCGAGCAATGCGAAGGCATTCAACAATCGCGGCAATGCCAGGAAGAAGAAAGGCGACATTGACGGCGCCATCGCTGACCACACAGAAGCGATACGGCTGAACCCGAATGAGGGGATATTGTTCTTCAACCGTGCCAACGCGAGAAAAAAGAAAGGCGATTATGACGGCGCTATCGCTGATTTTGACAAGGCGATACAGTTGAAACCGAATTTTGCGGTGGCGTTCAACAATCGAGGCAAAGCTAAGGATGAGAAACGTGACCCCGACGGTGCTATCGCTGATTATAAGAAAGCGCTCGAAATAGCCCCCAACTTATGGATGGCATGGGGTAATCTTTCGCATCTATACGCCCTGAGGCGGGATAAGCCCAACTGCCTTGAAGCGTTGAGGAATCTGTTACGTTTGAATCCGCGACTGCGGAAATGGGCACAGACTGAAAAGGCGTTCGACTGGCTGCGCAATGACCCTGACTTCCAACGCCTGACCCGCGAGTAAAAACTGGGGACACTTTGGCATTTAGTTGTGCCCACACAACTCAGATTTAGCCGGCGGGCTTGCCCGCCGTAGATAATCCCAAAGCCGCGGCGTTCACCGCCGCGGATGTTTAGCCGGGTCGCCTGCGGCCCGGATGGGTTTGACAATTAT
>CAYWBA010000165.1:0-4108 GCA_964455955.1 uncultured Planctomycetota bacterium
CCCGCTTCGAAGCAGCGTGGCGAAAGCGCGGGAGAAGCGCGCTATAAGATTCTTTCGGACAAGCTCGCCCAGGAGAGGCAGCTTCAGCAGGAGCCTGTCGAGGGCGGCCCTGCCGGCGGCCGACTTTGCAACTGCGCGGCAGGCGGATAGGAGCCCGATAACAGACAGAATAACCAGCCACCAGTAGCCCACAATGAAGTCGCTTATCCCCATAAGCATCAAGGTTGGCGTAGGCAGCACCTGCCCCGCCTCTCTCAGGACACTGGTTATCTTGGGCACAACGAAGGTGACAAGGAACGCGGCGACCAGGATGCCGATAAGCAGCATGACGGCAGGATACGCAAGGGCGGCCGAAACTTTTGCCCGGGTGCGATTACGCTTTTGCAGGTAAATGGAGAGGGAGTTGAGAACCTCGTCGAGGCTGCCGCTTGTTTCCCCGACCTTTATCATGTTTACGTAGAAGGGGTCGAAGTAGTCCGGGTGCGCTCGCATCGCGTCTTCGAGGGACATCCCCTGATTGACCCTTTCCCGCAAATCACGGAAGACTATATTGAGCTTCGGACTGACTATCTGCTCGACCAGGGCGGCCAGCGCGTCCGCAACAGGTATTCCAGCCTTAAGAAGGGTAGCGAACTGGCGGGTCGCGAGTGAAAGCTCGCCTATCTTCCTGCGCGAGAGGAGGCGGTCCCACAGGGGTGCGCGCCCGGCCGTCTCTTGCTCGCCAACCTGCCTGATGTCAGTAAGGAAGAGGTTTTGGCTCATGAGCCTGGCGCGTGCCTCACGCGCAGAGTCCGCCTCTACTATGCCTTTGCTCCTCTTTTCCTGCGCATCAAGGGCTTCGTACTGGAAAACAGGCACGCCAACTCCTTTGGTAAAGAGTAACCATTAGTCAGTAACCAGTTCTGGTTACCCGCTACTCGCTACTGGTTACTCGCCTATAAAGCATCAAGCTGAGTCACCCTGAAGACTTCTTCAGGTGCGGTTAGCCCTGCGAACATCTTAGAGAGCGCGTCAGCGCGCAGGGTCACGAGCCCGCGTTTAACCGCGCGCTTCTTAATCTCCGCGGCGCTTGTGCGCTTGCCTATCTGCTTTATCAGGACATCGTCAACAACAAGTATTTCGTAAATTCCCGTCCGCCCGAGATAGCCTGTGTCGGCGCAGGTTTCGCAGCCTGCCCCGCGCCAGAGCACGCCATCCGGAACCTGCCCGGGCTCCAGCCCCAACTCGGCAAGCTCACCGGCGGAAGGTTCGTATTGCCTTTTGCAGTCAGGGCAAATGAGTCGCAGGAGTCTCTGCGCGACAACTGCGAGCAGAGATGAGTTGACAAGGTAGGGCTCCGCACCCAGGTCGAGCATTCTCGAAATCGCGCCGGCGGAATCGTTGGTGTGGAGAGTGGAAAACACGAGGTGCCCGGTCAAGGCTGACTGTATGGCGATTCGCAGAGTCTCAAGGTCGCGGATTTCGCCAACCATGATGATGTCGGGGTCCTGCCTGACAATGGAACGCAGGCCCCTGGCGAAGGTGAGGCCTTTTTTGTTGGCGACCTGTATCTGGTTAATCCCCGGCAGGAGGTACTCGATGGGTTCTTCAATAGTGATTATGTTCATACCCGGCGAGTTGATTTCGCTGAGCGCCGCGTAAAGCGTGGTGGTTTTCCCGCTTCCCGTGGGCCCGGTAACAAGGACAATGCCGTGCGTGAGGTGGATGAGATGCGAGAAAGCAGCGAGATCCCTCTCGCTCATCCCTATCTTTTCGAGTACATATAACCCTGTAGACTTATCCTGCAGGCGCATGACAATCCGCTCGCCGTGAGCGCAGGGGACTGACGAGAGGCGCACATCCACCTCGCGCCCGCCTGCGGTGAACGACATCCCCCCGTCCTGGGGCAGCCTGCGCTCGGCTATGTCCATTTTGCCAAGCACCTTGACGCGGCTAACCACCGCCTCCTGCACCGTTTTGGGAATCTCCATGTGGGTGTAAAGTATACCGTCAATCCGGTACCTTACCCGGACGTGGTCGGCGAACGGCTGGATGTGAATGTCGCTTGCGCGCATCCTGACCGCCTGGTACAAAATGCCGTTAATCAGCTTCACAATAGGCGCCGCGTTCACCATATCGAGCATGTCCTGGGACTTTTCAACCGCCTTGGTTATGCCTTCAAAAATCTTTTCATCAAGGTCCTCAAGCGCTTCTTCTGCCACCGAGCCGTTGCTTGCATACATGGCGTTTATCTTAGAAAGGACCTGTTCGGTGGTGGCGTAGAGAGGGCTTACAGGGGACTTCAGGCGGAACGCAATCTCGTCGAGCGGGTAGAGGTCGAGGGGCCGGGAGGTTGCAACGAGGATGCAGCTATTCTCCGCGGACTCCAGGCCTACGGAGCTGGTGCGCCTCGCGAACTCCCGCGGCACCTTCCGGGCGAACTCGGCCGAAGGCGCAAGATGTGAGAGGTCTTTGACATAGGGGACCTCCATCTCCTGGGAGCATATCAGGAGAAACTCTTCTTCCGTCAATATCTTTTTTGAAATTAGCATCTCTTCCACCGGAACGCCGTCGCTGTGGCAGTTTGAGAGAAGCTGATTAAGCTTGTCCTTGTCTACTTTTCCCTGGTTCACCAGGTGCTGTTTAATTGATTCGGGCAACACTGCGTTAAACCCCTTACCTGCCGCTTTCTTTGTCCTGCTCCAATTGGTTTCCTTGCAGCTGCTCTTTGGCGGCACCCACGCTGCCGAGACCCATTGCCTCTTCGTACTTCTCCCGGCTTATCTTATTGAGGTCTTCGAACTTCTCGTCGGAGAGGATTATCGGCCGCACGAAAAGATAGAGCTTCGAGCGTTTCTTCTCCACCACGTCGCGGCGGAACAGTTGGCCAAGGAGCGGTATATCCATTAGTATCGGTATTCCGGTCCGCGTAGAGGTCAGCGAGTCGGATGTCAGCCCGCCAATAATCACCGTGCGATTGTTGGGAACTGTTATCATCGTGTTGACGTAGTTGGTGGACTTGGACGGCGGTATGCCCGGGGTGGTTGATACACCGAGCCAGGTATCCGCCTGCAGCATGATTTCAAGCCTGATATAGTCGCCTTCACTTATATGCGGAGTGAGCTGGAGCACTGTGCCTGCGTCAACAAAACCGGCAAACGAGACGTTGGTGGTCGCAGTGCCCTGGCTGACACTCGTCGTGGGCTCGGAAATCAGGCTGGAGAAAGATGCCTGCTCGTTGTCGTTCACCAGGAGTGTGGGGGTGGAGCGGATATTCACATTGTCGTTGGTGGCAAGCACTCGCAAGAGAAGCGGTATGTTTCCGTAAGTTCCCTTGGTTATTCCCGTGAACAGGCCGGTTGCCGTCGTCGGGACCCTGGTCTGGTTGGGGAACCCTGATGCACCGCCGCTGCGTTCTCCTATACCGAAGTTCGTGAAGCCCGCTCCCCTCGGCCTGTTGGAGGGGTTGTCAATAGCGGTCCACTCGACGCCGAGGTCAAGCTCATGGTCGGCCGAGATATCTATGACCGCGACCTCGAACATCACCTGTGGCCGGCGCTGGTCGAGCTTTGTGATAATCTTGTCAATCTCCTCGTGAACATACCCGGGCGCGATAACGATTATGGAGTTGAGGTTTGCATCAGGCACAACAACCGGCTCCCCGCCGTACTGGAATTCCTTCCTGTCGGCCTCCGGTGTCTCCTCTTCTTCCTCCTCTTCCCCGGCAGCACGTTGCGGCCCGGGGCTGGAGCTATCCTGGTTCAGCAGCGGCCTGGGTGCACCCATGGCTTCCGAGATACGCTTGGAACTCCTGCCGGATTTGCTGCTTGAAGGCATCGGAGGCGAGCTTTTGGATTTCGAAGAGCTGCTCTTGGAGCTGGTTGTCGTACTCAGTTTCGCCACTGATATTCCAAAGAGGCTGCCTATCTTGTTGGCTATTTCCTGGGCATCGGTGTTTTTCAGCTTGTAGAACTTTATCGCCATGCGTTCCTGCGTGCCGAGGAAATGCAACTGGTCGAGGACTTTCGTTATCTCCTCATGGATATCGGCAGGAGCGTTAATGACGAGGGAGCCCAGTTCGCTGTTAGGTATTATCACCGGGTCAACTCCGAACTACAAAGTCGCGCCC